>NZ_NWSZ01000086.1:0-1075 GCF_002531885.1 Rhizobium sp. L9
AGGGAGAACGACATTTACCTTTTCCAGCAATAGGGTGGAGATGGATCGAGCAATAGATGCCAGTCGTTCTTGAAAAAACACCCAAACCGTTGAGAGAGAATCCGTTTTTACGCGGCCACGTGCAGCGCGCCAACCCAGATGAGACGATCCCCAGTGCCCGGGGCAACATCGAATGTGCACGTCGCCAGTCTTCCTTCAAAACGTTGACGTTTGGGCATCCCAAGAGGCGACGGTGTCGCATCTGAAGTGTAGACAGATACGGATGCGGGAAGAGCCTCGGGGGCGAAGGAGGCTGGCGCGGTCGCTGAAGTGCTTAGTGCCGTCTATGACGGCCTATCCTTTGCGGGTTCTACTATGGCTTCAGGCCCGGACGAAACCCGCCCATGGCGCCGGATGCATTTCATACGGCGATCATGAACCAACGTGTGAGTTGGGTGCTCGATGCCGACCCCGTATCCTGCAACTATCAAACTATGCCTGCGGGCGGGTGCCGCGGTGGACCGACTTGTTCATCACGCAACGATCTTCGAAATGAACGTCGAAAGCTATCGACGACGTTCCGCCATGGGGGTCAAACGCCGGCGCGGCAGGCCAGCCTCATTCGCGACAATCAAAGGCACCGCACAGTTTGTCGCGCGCATTGCCTCGCCTGAACTGCTCCCTGAGAATGGGTTATTGCCTCATCTAAATTGCTCCCGCCGAATCAACCTCGGGAGCTGTGATGAGGAAGGTCAGCATGGCGACACGTGCGGAATTGGTGGCAGCGATCAGTTGTCGCTATGTGTTAGGCGGGCGGGCCGAGAAGGCGAGGATGTTAGACGAGTTCGTGGCGCTCACGGGCTTTCATCGCAAGCATGCGATGCGACTGCTGCGAGGAGAACGCAAACCGGCGAAGGGTGGTCCTCGGCCAGGGCGCCGGGTTTACGGCGACGACGTGCGGGCAGCGCTCGTCGTTGTTTGGGAGGCGTCGGATCGAATTTGCGGCAAGCGACTACACCGTAAGCGGCAAGCTGAGACCGTTCAGCGCGCGTAATTCCACGGCATGAGTGCATCGAGATCGCTGCTCGACCAGCCG
>NZ_NWSZ01000087.1:0-1066 GCF_002531885.1 Rhizobium sp. L9
CACGTGCCGAGTTCAGATCAACTTCGCCGCTGCAGCAGGTTGATCCATCGATCGAAGGCCGCAGCGGATTGTCGCTCGACCATACCGAATGGCTGGGCGACCAGCATATCCAGACGGATTATGAGCTGCTAATGCAGGACTTGCAGCGAAACGATCCGGATCTCGCCGCCAGGACGCGGCTTATCGATCCCCTGATAGCCCATTATCATCTGCGCCTGGGCGATGAGAGGACCGCGCTGAGCGCTTTCCAGCGCATCGTTAATGATCAGAATGGAAGAGATACAGCCGACTTCCTGTTCCTTCCAGTGAGCGATGCCAGTGCTTCGGATCCTGATCACCGGGGCACCCATTGGTCGCTGCTACTCGTTGACCGTCGCAACCGCGAGGGGCCGGCTGCCTATCACTATGACTCCTTCCGGGGCCAGAACAACGAGTTTGCAGCAATGCTCGCACAAAGGTTGGGTACCCGTCTGGAGCCCGTCCGCATGACCCAACAGCGCAACGACTATGATTGCGGAGTCTTCGTGGTTGACGGCACGCGGGCGCTCGTTAGACGACTGGCGCGAAGAGGCCGGCCAGCCGTGCTGCACCTCGACAACCTCGTCGCCGATCGGGAGCAACTCCAACGACGTCTGAGCACCGCGCCCAACGGTGATCGAGCGGGGGCTGCGGCGGCTGGACCGGAGTCCTCCACACAGATCGCCGATCCCGCAGAGTTTTGGCATGGAGTGACTCAATCAGGCCAGCTTCCCGATAGCTGGAATACAGCGCCCTTCCGGCAGGATTTGCCGTCAGCCGCCTATTCACCGGTGCAAAGCGTCAATCCGCCAGACGCACCATGGGAGCAAAGCTTGGGGGCATCGATCTTCGGCACCCCACAGTACACGCTGCCTGTGGACGACTTGGGAGAAGCTGTCCCTCCGAGCTGGCAACACCGCAATCAACCGGCACCGGCTGGCCTTCGGCTTGCAATGTCCTGGCTTGAGTTGCTGCCGAGCGCGGACAACCCCCAGACCAGCATCACTATCCATGGTGTGCCCTACACGGCCACTCTGGGGCCATCAGG
>NZ_NWSZ01000088.1:0-1058 GCF_002531885.1 Rhizobium sp. L9
TCGTTCAAGACGATGGACGAGATCCAGAACGGCAACATGCTGGCGCTGCCTGAGGCGCCGACCTTCGATCCCTGGGTCAAGGCCTGGGGCCAGGCCTGCGTCGGGCTGACCTGCGCCGGCATCAAGGGCTACTTCTGGAACTCGATCAAGATGGTGGTGCCAGCGGTCGTGATCTCCACCTTCTTCGGGGCGCTGAACGGCTATGTCCTGACCAAATGGCGTTTTCCCGGCCACACGCTGGTGTTCGGGCTGATGCTGTTTGCCTGCTTCATCCCGTTCCAGTCGGTGCTGTTGCCGATGGCGACCATCCTCGGCTCGCTTGGCCGCTTCGGGGTGACGCTGCAGAACGCCACCGGCTGGAACTTCGGCTTCGGCAATTCGACGGTCAATCTGGTCTTCGTCCACGTCGTCTACGGCCTCGGCTTCACGACGCTGTTCTTCCGCAATTTCTATGAGGCCTTTCCGACCGAGCTGGTGCGCGCCGCCCAGGTCGATGGCGCCAGCTTCTTCCAGATCTTCCGCCGCATCATGTTGCCGAACTCGCTGCCGATCATCGTTGTCACCGTCATCTACCAGTTCACCAACATCTGGAACGACTTCCTGTTTGCCTCGGCCTATGCCGGCACCGGTGACTCCATGCCGATGACGGTGGCGCTCAACAATGTCGTCAACACCTCGACCGGGGTGGTCGAATACAATGTCAACATGGCGGCGGCGATGATCGCGGCCGTTCCGACGCTCATCGTCTATATCCTCGCCGGCCGCTACTTCGTGCGCGGTTTGATGGCGGGCGCAGTCAAAGGATAACCCATGGCTTTCCTGGAAATCTCCGGTCTCAGAAAGCGCTTCGGCGCCGTCGACATCCTCAAGGGTATCGATCTCGAACTCGAAAAGGGCGGCTTCCTGGTGCTGGTCGGCCCGTCCGGCTGCGGCAAGTCGACCCTGCTCAACACCATTGCCGGGCTGGAGACGATCACGTCAGGCGATATCCGCATCGACGGGCGCGCCGTCAACGGCCTGCATCCCTCCAAGCGCGACATCGCCATGGTGTTCCAGTC
>NZ_NWSZ01000089.1:0-1048 GCF_002531885.1 Rhizobium sp. L9
TAGAGCCTGCTGCTTTCATACGGAAGCATATCCTGAGTTTGTAAGGTAGTTTGCGCATTCTGCTGGCGAGAAGCAGTCGAGCATTTCACCAGCCTTGCGCCATGTCGCTTCGACTGTGCGAGGCTGTTCTCTCCTAATTAGGTGCTTGAGCTTGGCAAAGACTTGCTCGATGGGATTGAGGTCCGGGCTGTAAGGCGGCAGGAAGAAGAGGTGCGCGCCTGCGGCCCGGATGGCACGACGGACAGCTTGGCCCTTATGGCTGCCGAGATTGTCGAGGATGACGATGTCGCCCTTGGCGAGCGTGGGCACGAGGATCCTCTGGATATAGAGGGTAAAGAGTTCGCCGTTGATCGGCCCATCGATGACCCAAGGGGCGTCGATGCGGTCGCAGCGCAAGGCGGCAATGAATGTCAGGGTTTTCCAGTGCCCATGCGGAACCGCGGCACATAGGCGTTGACCACGCGGTGCCCACCCCCTGAGGGGCGCCATGTTGGTCTTGATCCAGGTCTCATCGAGAAAGACCAGCCGCTGCGCTTCGATCCGCCGTTGATGGGTCTTCCAACGCAACCGTTTCCTGGCGATATCCATCCGCGTCTGCTCGGCCGGCAGAACCGTTTTTTTTGAAACTCAGGCCCTCGGCCCGGACGAACACCCAAACGGCGCGTCGCTCGGTCTTGATGCCGCGTTCAGCCAGTTCCGCCACAAGGCCTCGCGTCGTGAACGGGCCGGATCGACAGCGCTGGCGCAGCCAGTCGGCCCGTTCGCCGGACAAAGTCCGCTGCTTGCGACCGCCGACGCGGCCGGGCGTCAGAGCGCCGGTCTCCGCAAGGCGCTTCTTCCACTTCGAAACACAGGAGGGAGCAATCGCAAGTGCTGCTGCGATCGATCGTATCGTTTCTCCGGTGTTCAGGCGCGCCATCGCCCGTTCGCGAAGATCCTCAGAATATGGGTGCGTCATCCTTGCCGGCCGTCCTTTTCCGGTAGGACAGAGAATCATATTTCAGCTGATTTGCGAATCTGCGATTCTGAAAAATCGAAGCGTGCTCTA
>NZ_NWSZ01000090.1:0-993 GCF_002531885.1 Rhizobium sp. L9
TTACTCGACGATCGAAGCGACGATACCGGCGCCGACGGTGCGGCCGCCTTCGCGGATAGCGAAGCGCAGCTTTTCTTCCATCGCGATCGGAACGATCAGCTCGACGTCAACCGTGACGTTGTCGCCCGGCATGACCATTTCCGTGCCTTCCGGCAGCGTGACGATGCCGGTCACGTCCGTCGTGCGGAAGTAGAACTGCGGACGGTAGTTGGTGAAGAACGGCGTATGACGGCCGCCCTCTTCCTTCGTCAGGATGTAGGCTTCTGCCTTGAACTTCTTGTGCGGCTTGACCGAGCCCGGCTTGCACAGGATCTGACCACGCTCGACGCCGTCACGGTTCACACCGCGGATCAGCGCGCCGATGTTGTCGCCGGCCTGGCCCTGGTCGAGCAGCTTGCGGAACATTTCAACGCCGGTCACCGTCGTCTTCGAGGTCGGACGGATGCCGACGATCTCGACTTCTTCACCAACCTTGATGATGCCACGCTCGACGCGGCCGGTCACGACCGTACCACGGCCCGAGATCGAGAACACGTCTTCGATCGGCATCAGGAACGGCTGGTCAACCGGACGCTCCGGCGTCGGGATGTAGGAGTCGACCGCTGCCATCAGTTCGCGGATCGCGTCTTCGCCGATCTTCTTGTCGGAATCTTCAAGAGCAGCAAGCGCCGAACCCTTGACAACCGGAATGTCGTCGCCCGGGAAGTCGTAGGACGACAGAAGTTCGCGAACTTCGAGCTCGACCAGCTCGAGAAGCTCGGCGTCGTCAACCTGGTCGACCTTGTTCAGGAACACAACGATCGCCGGAACGCCGACCTGGCGGGCGAGCAGGATGTGTTCGCGCGTCTGCGGCATCGGGCCGTCAGCAGCCGAGCAAACCAGGATCGCGCCGTCCATCTGCGCCGCACCTGTGATCATGTTCTTCACGTAGTCGGCATGGCCGGGGCAGTCGACGTGCGCGTAGTGGCGGGCCGGCGTCTCATACTCGACGTG
>NZ_NWSZ01000091.1:0-970 GCF_002531885.1 Rhizobium sp. L9
TTTGCGAGTTGGGTTAACCGCCTTTACGATCTTTGACGGGTACCCGATCCCTCTTGCCGGGCAGATAGCGCTTTTGGGAGGCGATGGTAGTAAACCTTATCGTTCGCCGTCAATAACGATGACGGAAGCCGCGCGACGTTTTGAATGTTGCCGGCCGGTGCTTGATCCTGTGTTTGTTCCGATGGACCGAGTGGCGAACAAGGGCCTCATCGTTGCGGGCGCACTGGAAGGCCTGCAAGTGCGTATTGATCGCCGCTCCCCGGTGCTCCTATGAGCGCAATGACGAATGATAGGATCCAGGAGAATGAACTCTATCGCGCCGATTCGCTGAGAGTCCGCGAGCGTGGCGACATGGGCTCGAGAAACGGAAAGCTGACGCCTCAAAGCGGCGTTTACTACGTTGCCGAAGGCCTCCCGTTCAACTGGACAAAGGTCAACACTGAAGGTCGGAAGACGTTCAGTGCCGGTCTCCAACTACTCTGAGGACTATCGAAGAGACATATGATAACTCTATCGGCGGCTAACACGTCGTTGCGCAGCAATTGATCTTTGATCTTCCCTCAGATTGCTACACTCAGACTGCTCGATCGGCGCCGCAGATTGAAAGCCTGCGTTTGTCCGTTTGGCGATAACTGGGAGGCGGGATCGCCTCCCCGCTGCACGGGCGATCGAGTGATTGAAAAGCCGGCTTCAACTGTCACTTGCTCAAGCTGGCACAACCTTTGAATGCTCGCCTTGCGGGGATCAAAGCAGCCAACTGAATTCGATTATTGGAGAAAGCGACGAAGCGCATGCCAAATGTGCATCACATCGGGGTCTCGACGGTGGCGGTGCCAGCTGCGGACGCCGCACGTCAAACCGGCATAGCCGTCGACCACTGCGACGATTGCCAAACACGCTATTTCAGCCGACCATGCCAGATGGGTCTCAAGTTATATTTTGATGACTATGTGCTCTTCCGCGTTTTTTC
>NZ_NWSZ01000092.1:0-900 GCF_002531885.1 Rhizobium sp. L9
CGACGCCGGCAAGCTGGACGCCCAGCTTGTCGGCGAGCTTGCGGCCTTCGCCGAGCAGCTCGAAGGAGACGGGATGGACCTGATCGCGCTCCAGCTCGATGAAGACCCAAACGTGCCGATGGTCCTTAAACTGAAGGGGCAGCTCTTTCTTCATGGCGGCACGGCCAGCGGCTGGAGGAGGGCTCTCTCGATTCGTGCTCAACATCGTCGCTCCTTGCCTTCACGCTTCGCCGTCAAAGGCGAGTTCGCTTTCGAGCGCCGGCTGGCGCAAAAAGATCCCAGCGATCAACTCCTCGGCGAGATCGCGCGGCGTTTTTTCCGCGGTGTCGATCTGCTCCGCCTTTTCCGCCCGCTCAGGAGGGGCAAAGACCCTCTTAACGACGGTTGGCGAGCCACGCAGGCCGCACTTGGTGAGGTCCTCTATGCCAGCGTCGGCCGCATTCCACTTCACGATCTGGCTGCGCGCGGCCCGTAGCGCGTCGTCGAGCGAGCCGCGGCGGATTTCGTTTGTGCCTTCGAGCATTGTAATTAGACAAGGGAGCTTGCTCATCAGCGTCTGCGTGCCCCCTTCCGAGCGGCGCTCCACCGTAATCTCGCGCCCATTGATGTCGACAGAGACGATTTTGGCAACATAGGTGAGCTGCAGGAGGTCGAGGCGCTTGGCGATGCCAGGCCCAACCTGGGCGGTATCGCCGTCGATGGTCTGTTTGCCCGTAAAGACGATATCGGGCGTACCGAAGGCCTCTCCGATCTTCGCGATGGCTCGCGAAAGAGCAAACGAGGTCGCCAGAGTGTCGGAGCCGGCAAAATGACGGTCGGTCAAGAGTACGGCGCGGTCGGCGCCGTAGGTGAGCGCCTTGCGCAACGCGTCCTCTGCCATGGGCGGCCCCATGGTGAGCA
>NZ_NWSZ01000093.1:0-854 GCF_002531885.1 Rhizobium sp. L9
GCGGCCATTATCGAATCGTCAGACGATGCCATTGTCAGCAAGAGCTTGTCCGGCATTGTCACGACATGGAACAAAGGCGCCGAGAGAATTTTCGGATATACCGCAGACGAGGCAATAGGAAAGCCCATCACCCTTGTTATCCCGGATAATCGCCTCGATGAAGAGCCCGCCATACTTAGCAGAATCCAATCCGGTGAACGCGTCGATCACTTTGAAACCGTAAGACGCCGCAAAGACGGCGAACTCATCGACATCTCTTTGACGATCTCCCCGATCAGAGACGGCAATGGCAAAATTATCGGAGCATCCAAGATTGCCCGCGACGTCTCGGAGCGGAGACGGGCAGCCGAACACCGAGAACTGCTCCTCAGGGAAATGCATCACCGCGTAAAAAACCTGTTCGCGATCATCAGCAGCATTATCACGCTGGGTGCCCGGACCGCAGCAACGCCCGGCGATCTCGCCGCCAGGACCAACGAGAGGGTAATGGCTTTGGCCCGAGCGCACGAGATAACGCTGCCAAGTTTAACAGAACAGCCCGTCGAGGTTCGGCCAGCCACGCTGTCTCAGCTTCTGTCGAATATCCTTGCACCTTATGGTAACCGGCAATGGACGCTGAGCGGCGGGGACGTCGAGGTAGGTCCAGCGAAGATCAGCTCTCTGGCGCTGTTGTTTCACGAGTTCGCGACGAACGCGGCTAAGTACGGCGCGCGCTCTGTCAGCGAGGGTACCGTCCAGATCGCCACTGCAATTTCGCCGGACACCATCGAATTGGTTTGGCTTGAAGCGAACGGACCGTCGATTACGAACCCCACTCAAGCTCCTTCTGGCTTTGGAAGCGTCCTGGAGCAAAG
>NZ_NWSZ01000094.1:0-852 GCF_002531885.1 Rhizobium sp. L9
CAGGCTGAAGGATATCGAGCCGGCCGAACCGGTGCGACGCTATGAGCGCGGGCGGCCCGGCGAAATGATCCATATCGACATCAAGAAACCTGGCCGCTTCAGCCAGGTTGGCCACCGCATCACGGGTGATCGAACCCGCCAAAGTTCGCGCAGGGGCAAAGGCTGGGGCGCTGGCTGGGAGTACGTTCACGTCGCCATCGATGACGCCTCGCGCGTTGCCTTCTCGCAGATATTGCCAGACGAAAAGAAGGACAGCGCGGTCGCCTTTCTCAAGGCGGCACTGACCTACTATAATACCCTCGGCATTACCGTCGAGCGCGTCATGACCGATAACGGTCCCTGCTATGCCTCAGGCGAATTTGCCCGCGCCTGCCGCGAACTTGGCCTCAAGCACGTCCGAACAAGACCCTATACGCCAAAAACCAATGGCAAGGCCGAACGCTTCATTCAGACCGCGCTTCGGGAATGGGCCTATGCCGTCGCATACCCAACCTCGGACATGCGAGCCGACCAACTGCCAAAATGGCTCCATCGCTACAATTGGCATCGACCCCATGGCAGCCTAAAATATAATACACCAATCAGCAGACTCGGCCTGACCGAGGACAACCTGTTGAGGCTCCACACCTAGAGCGTTTCAGGTTTTCACGGAAGCATATCCGGCATTGGCGAAGTAGTTGCTGCATTCGCTGGGCTCGATGGTTGTGACGAGCTGTCCGATGTGGCGCCAGGTGTCATCGATGGTTCGCTTCTGAGCCAGGCGCATCCAGTGCTTGATCTTGGCAAAGGCCTGCTCGATCGGATTGAAATCGGGGGAATATTTCGGCAGGAACCATTAGTCTGGCGCCGGCC
>NZ_NWSZ01000095.1:0-837 GCF_002531885.1 Rhizobium sp. L9
ATATCGTCGACAATGCCGCCGACATCGTCACCGAAGCTGCTGATGAGGGAACCGATACGGTTCGCACGACATTGGCGAACTACACGCTTGGCAGCGATGTCGAGAACCTCACCTATATCGGCATCGGCACGGTAGCCTTTGTCGGAACAGGCAATGATCTCGACAACGTGATCACGGGTGGCGCTGCCGCCGATACGATTTCCGGCGGCGCCGGCAATGACACGCTGAATGGCGGAGCCGGGGCCGATCGCTTGATCGGCGGGGCGGGCGACGACAACTATATCGTTGACAATGCCGGCGACCTCGTCACCGAGGTCGCCAATGAGGGGATAGACACGGTTCGCACGACCTTGAGTGCCCACACATTGGCGGCTAATGTCGAGAACCTCACCTATATCGGAATGGCGGCCTTTACCGGGGCAGGGAATCTGCTCGATAACGTTATCATCGGTGGTGTTGCTGCCGACAAGCTTATAGGTGCTGCGGGCAACGACACACTGATCGGCGGGGCTGGTTCCGACACGATGTTGGGTGGGATTGGAGACGATGTTTACGTCGTCGATATTGCGACCGACATCGTGATCGAGAATGCGAGCGAGGGGACGGACACGGTCAGGACGGCGCTTGTCGGCTATACGCTCGGCAACAATGTCGAGAACCTGACCTACACCGGATCCGCCAACTTCAGCGGCGCCGGCAATGGTCTCGCCAATACGATCACCGGCGGCGCCGGCAATGATGTGCTGAATGGCGGGACCAATGCGGATACCTTGATCGGCGGGGCTGGCCACGATATCTATATCGTCGATAATGCCGGTGACCTCGTCACCGAAGCCG
>NZ_NWSZ01000009.1:0-278732 GCF_002531885.1 Rhizobium sp. L9
TCGGAAATGAAGCTGACGCGCATGAAGAACCTGCCGGTATCGAGATCGTCGAACTGGCTGGAGTCGACGATGTTGCAACCCTTCTCGGCCAGATAGCTCGAAATCGCTGCAACGATGCCGCGCGTCGACTTGCAGGATACGGTAAGTATGAAGCTCTTCATGCTGTCTCTTCCTTCGCCCTTTCAGGTACAGAGAGTCCGGTCATGCCGAGCTGTCCAACCCGGCATGGCGAAGACGTCGGTCCGGCTGCTCAGATGTCGAGCGTGCTGTCGCGTTCCCACTGGGTGAAATGCGAGCAGTAGGCATTCCATTCCAGGTGCTTGAGCTTGAGATAGGCGGAGGAAAACTCAGCCCCGATTGCCGCCTTCAAGCCCTCGTCGGCATCAAAGGCGCGCAGCGCATCGAGCAGGTTGAGCGGCAGGCGCGGCGCATCCTTCACCAGGTGGCCCTCGGCATACATATCGATATCATAATGCTGGCCTGGGTCCGCCTGGCTGCGGATGCCGTCGAGGCCGGCCGCAATGATGATCGCCTGTAGGAGGTATGGATTGACCGCGCCGTCCGGCAGGCGCAGCTCGAAGCGCCCCGGTCCCGGCACGCGCACCATGTGAGTGCGGTTGTTGCCCGTCCACGTCACGGTGTTCGGCGACCATGTCGCGCCCGAGGTGGTGCGCGGCGCGTTGATGCGCTTGTAGGAATTGACCGTCGGATTGGTGATCGCGGCCAGCGCCGAGGCATGCTTCATGATGCCGCCGAGGAAGGTTTTACCCTGAGCCGACAGCCCAAAGGCCATTTCCTTGTCCGCGAAGGCGTTTACCCTGCCATCGACGTCCCAGACCGAGATGTGCGCATGGCATCCGTTTCCGGTCAGGCCCTTGAAGGGCTTCGGCATGAAGGTAGCGCGAAGGCCGTGCTTTTCGGCGACCGATTTGACCATGAACTTGAAGAAAGAGTGCTTGTCAGCGGTCTTCAGGACATCGTCATATTCCCAGTTCATCTCGAACTGGCCGTTCGCATCCTCGTGGTCGTTCTGATAGGGCTTCCAGCCGAGTTCCAGCATATAGTCGCAGATCTCGGCGATGACATCGTATCGACGCATCACGGCCTGCTGGTCGTAGCAAGGTTTCTCGGCGGTATCGAACTGGTCTGAAATCACCGAACCGTCAGCAGAGATGAGAAAGAATTCGGGCTCCACGCCGGTCTTTACCCGAAGTCCTTCCTTCGCAGCTTCAGCCACCAGTCTTTTCAGCACGACACGCGGTGCCTGTTCGACAGGCCGTTCGTCCATGACGCAGTCGGCGGCGACCCATGCGACGTCCTTCTTCCAGGGCAATTGGATGACGGAGGAAGGATCGGGAACAGCAAACAGGTCCGGATGGGCCGGCGTCAGATCGAGCCAGGTTGCAAAGCCTGCAAAACCGGCGCCATCCTTCTGCATGTCGGCGATGGCTTCCGCGGGGACCAGCTTGGCGCGTTGACCGCCGAACAGGTCGGTATAGCTGATCATGAAATATTTGATGCCTTTGTCTCTCGCAAAAGCAGCAAGGTCCAGTGTCATTCTCGTTCCCCTTTGGATTTCTTCGAGACACTTTGGTTATGGATATGAGACGGCCGGGATATTGCCCGGCCGGTAGAAATCAGAAGCCTCCCTTGCCAGGGATCCAGTTGGTACCGGCGAGCGGCACCTGCGCCATGGCCGATGCCTCGATCGTCAATGCAACGAGGTCTTCCGGCTCGAGATTGTGCAGGTGGTTCTTACCACAGGCGCGTGCGATCGTCTGAGCTTCGAGCGTCATGACTTTGAGGTAGTTGGCGAGGCGGCGGCCGGCCGCAACCGGGTCGAGGCGTTTTGCCAGCTCCGGGTCCTGGGTGGTGATGCCCGCCGGATCCTTGCCTTCATGCCAATCGTCATAGGCGCCGGCCGTGGTGCCGAGCTTCTGATATTCCTCTTCCCAGCGTGGATCGTTGTCGCCGATGGCGACGAGCGCCGCCGTGCCGATCGCGACCGCGTCGGCGCCTAGCGCCAGCGCCTTCGCCACGTCGGCGCCCGAGCGGATGCCACCGGAGATGACCAGCTGCACCTTTCGATGCATGCCGAGATCCTGCAGCGCCTGGACAGCCGGACGTATGCAGGCGAGCGTCGGCATGCCGACGTTTTCGATGAAGACATCCTGGGTCGCCGCAGTGCCGCCCTGCATACCATCGAGCACCACGACGTCGGCGCCCGCCTTCACGGCAAGAGCGGTGTCGTAGTAGGGACGTGCGCCGCCGACCTTGACGTAGATCGGCTTTTCCCAGTCGGTGATCTCGCGCAACTCCATGATCTTGATTTCCAAATCGTCGGGGCCGGTCCAGTCCGGATGGCGGCAGGCCGAGCGCTGGTCGATGCCCTTCGGCAGGTTGCGCATGTTGGCGACGCGGTCGGAGATCTTCTGGCCGAGCAGCATGCCGCCGCCGCCGGGCTTGGCGCCCTGGCCGACCACGACTTCGATTGCGTCGGCGCGGCGCAGGTCCTTCGGGTTCATGCCGTAGCGCGACGGCAGATATTGGTAGACCAGCGTCTGCGAATGACCGCGTTCCTCATCCGTCATGCCGCCGTCGCCTGTCGTGGTCGACGTACCTGCGATCGTCGCACCCCGGCCGAGCGCTTCCTTGGCGTTGCCGGAAAGCGCGCCGAAACTCATGCCGGCGATGGTGATCGGCGTCTTGAGCGTGATCGGCTTCTTGGCGAAGCGGGAGCCGAGCACCACTGTCGTATCGCACTTCTCGCGGTAGCCTTCGAGCGGATAACGCGAGATGGAGGCGCCGAGAAACAGCAGATCGTCGAAATGCGGAACCTTGCGTTTGGTGCCGGCGCCGCGGATGTCATAGATGCCTGTGGCGGCCGCGCGGCGGATTTCGGCGAGCGTATAGTCGTCGAAAGTCGCGGACTTGCGTGGCGGGGTATAGGGGTTGTGATAGCTCATGAGTGTCCCTCGCCTCAATACGCGTCTGCGTTGTCGATGTTGAAATTGTAGAGCTTGCGGGCGGAGCCGTAGCGCTTGAACTCTTGGGGTCTGACGTCCGTCACACCTGCCTTGTCGAGCAGTTCGGCAAGCTTCTCCAGATGCTCCGGCCGCATCTCTTTCTCGATACAGTCGGAGCCGAGACTTTTCACCTCGCCGCGAACGAAAAGCTTCGCTTCGTAGAGCGAATCCCCGAGTGCATCGCCGGCGTCGCCAAGGACGACGAGATGGCCGGACTGGCCCATGAAGGCCGACATGTGGCCGATGCTGCCGTGTACAACGATGTCGATGCCCTTCATCGAAATGCCGCAGCGCGAAGCGGCATTGCCCTTGATGACGAGCAGGCCACCCCGGCCGGTCGCGCCGGCATACTGGCTGGCGTCGCCCTCGATGACGACGGTGCCGGACATCATGTTTTCGGCAACACCCGGTCCAGCCGAGCCATGAACCGTAATCTTGCCGCCGTCATTCATGCCGGCGCAGTAATAGCCGACAGATCCCCTGACAGCGACCGTCACCGGGCTGTCGATCCCGACGGCGACGGCATGGCTGCCGCGCGGGTTGATGACCTCGAATTCAGTGTCGTTGGCACCTTTGGAGAGAGCGTGTAGCGCGCTGTTCAATTCGCGAAGAGGCGTGTTGGAAAGATCGAATGTCGGCATTGAATCCTCATTGGTCCGGGAGACGGTCCGCGCCGCCTCTTGGCTTTCAGCGCGCCTCAGGCCGCCTTGTCGTGATCCCAGAAGTAGACAGTTGCCGGCTCCGGCTCCCAGACGCGGGCATTCTCGATGCCGGGAAGATTGACCAGCGCACGGTATTCCGAGCCGAAGGCGACATATTGCTCCGTCTCGGCCATGACGGCGGGCTTGCAAGCGATCGGGTCGCGCACCACGCCGAAGCCGGACTTGGTGCCGACGACGAAGGTGAAGAAGCCGTCGAGATCGTCGAGCGCACCGGCCAGCGCCTGGCCGAGATCCTTGCCCTTGGCCATTTCGGCCGTCAGATAGGCGGCGGCGACTTCCGAATCATTCTGCGTCTCGAAGGTCATGCCTTCGCGAAGCAGCTCGCGGCGCAGGTTGTTGTGGTTGGACAGCGAGCCGTTGTGCACGAGGCACTGGTCGGCGCCGGTCGAGAACGGATGGGCGCCGAGCGTGGTGACGGCGGATTCCGTCGCCATGCGGGTATGGCCGATGCCGTGGGTTCCGCTCATCGCGCGGACTCCGAAGCGCGCCACGACCTCTTTCGGAAGGCCGATTTCCTTGTAGATCTCGACGCTCTCACCCGAGCCCATAAGACGAACTGCCGGGCGAATCCGTTCGAGCGCCTCGCGCACTGCTCCAAGCTTGGAGGCATCAAGCTCAATGACCGCGTGCGTGCTCTTGATCCACACATGGGCTTTGATGCCGGCTGCCTCGAGGTCAGTGGCGAGGCCCTCGAAGTCCGCGCCTGGATTGCTGGACTGGATAGTGATTTTCGCCTTGCCCTCTGCAGAGCCGCCATAGATCGCGATACCGGCCGAGTCCGGCCCGCGATCCGTCATGGTGATCAGCATATCCGAAAGCAGGTTTCCGAGCTGAGGCTCAAGGCTCTTGTCCTTGAGGAACAATCCAACAATGCCGCACATCGCCTGTGCCTCCTTTCATGTTGAGAAAGGACTAGCAGGTCTATGTATGGACTTCAACTGGTAGGAATAAACTTTTCTTCTAAGGCAAGTCAGCTTCGCGAGTTCTGCTGGGGATAGCTGATGATCGAAAGGTACCTGCTCGGCAGTTTTACCAGTTGCTCCGGCCCATGCGGCGCATCGGCGTCGAAGAACAGGCTGTCGCCCGGCTGCATCTGGAAAAGCTGGTCGCCGTGGCGGTAGATGACCTCGCCTTCGAGCATGTAGAGAAACTCCATGCCCTCATGCTGGAAGGTCGGGAAAACATCGGAATCGGCCGTCAGCGTGATGAGATAAGGCTCGACGATGACGCCGCTGGTGTTGTTGTCGATATGGCCGAGCAGATTATATTGATGACCGGCGCGGGTGCCGCGCCGTTCCAGCTCGACGCCCTGCCCCGCCTTGACGAAGACGGCATTGCGCGGCTCCTCGTAGCGGCGAAAAAAGGCCGTCAGCGGCACGCCGAGCGCCCGCGACAACGATTGCAGCGTCGTCAGCGACGGCGAGATGTTGCCGTTCTCGATCTTCGACAGCATTCCGAGTGAAATGCCGGTCGCAGCCGCGAGATCGGTGACGGTGATGCCGAGTTTCTTGCGGTACGCCCGCACCTCATGGCCGATCGCCATTTCGAGGTTGTTTTCCTTCGGTTCCCGAACGGCGTGCGGGTCTTGGGAAAAGGGGGTGCGTCCGCCCTGCGCCTGTTCCGGTTGGTCTGCCGCTTCACCTTTGGCTTTCATCAGATTTACTGCTGCCTTCTCTTTTGGGTCAAGGCAACGCTATCGCCATAGTGAAAATTTCTCAACCGTGAAGAAAACTTATTCCCGCCGCGCCTCTCGCGGGGCGATGCCGTAGACGACACGGAACATCCGGGAAAAATGGCTGAGGCTGGAAAAACCGGTGGCAACAGCGATCTCCGAGACGGAAAGCGGGCTCTGCTTCAGCAGGCGATGGGCATGCTGAAGCCTGATCCTGCGGTATTGATCGTGGAAGCTGGTGCCGAGATGGGCCGCAAAGAGCCGGTCGAGATGGCGGGTGGTGACACCGGCGATCCGCGCCATGGCGGCGCGCTCGAGCGGCATCTCGATCGTCTCCTCCATCCGTTCGAGAACGCTGAGCAGGCCAGGGTGGTGGACACCGTATCGCTCGGCGAGAGACGCACGCTGCGGAGCAGCGGGTTCGTTGACCTCGGTGTGAAGATACCAGTCGCTGACCCGGCGGGCGAAATCCGGCCCCATCCGCTCGGCGATCAGCACATGCATCATGTCAAGTGGAGCGATACCGCCGCCGCAGGTGATCCTGTTGCTGTCGATCACGAAGCGCGCCTGGCGCGGCGTGAGATCCGGGAAGGCTTCGAGAAGGGCGGCCGCATGCTCCCAATGGATAGTGAAGTCGCGGCCCCCAAGCAGTCCGGCGGCGGCCATCAGATAGGGGCCGCCGGAAATGCCGCCGATCCGCATGCCTTCGCGCGACAACTGCCTCAGGCAGGCAAGCACGCCAGGATATCGCCAATCCCGAGGCAAGCCGCCGGCGCAGACGAAGGCGGTACTAAGGCCCGATCCCCTCATGGGAAGGGGATCCGCGGGCACGCTGACGCCGGAGGAGGAAAGGGCCGGCGCGCCATCCGGCGAATAGGTGGAGACACGATAGATCTCGCGGCCTGCCAGCAGATTTGCCGCCCGCAGCGGCTCCGTCGCCGAGGCATAGGACATCAGCGCAAATCCCGGAATCAGGATGAAGCCGATCGTCTGAACATTTCTGCCATCAAGCGAGGACATGTCCCTTTCTTAGCGACATATGTCCGTTTTGTGCAAGTCTCGTCGATTCTTTCTGGCATCATGCAGCTGTTCTTTCCGGGTGACCCATGCGCTATTCCGCTCTTTCGATTTTTCTGAACGGCCTTCGCGGCAACAAGGGCTGGGCGCCCGCCTGGCGCGATCCGGCGCCGAAGCCGCATTACGACGTCGTCATCGTTGGTGGCGGCGGTCATGGTCTGGCCACTGCCTATTATCTTGCCAAGGAGTTCGGCATCACCAATGTCGCCGTCCTGGAAAAGGGCTATCTCGGCTCCGGTAATATCGGCAGGAACACCACGATCATCCGTTCCAACTACCTGCTGCCTGGCAACAATCCCTTCTACGAACTGTCGATGAAGCTTTGGGAAGGGCTGGAGCAGGACTTCAACTTCAACGCCATGGTCTCGCAGCGCGGCGTGTTGAACCTCTTCCATTCCGACGCGCAGCGTGACGCCTATACGCGTCGCGGCAACGCCATGCGGCTGCACGGCGTCGATGCCGAGCTGCTCGACCGGCAGGCCGTGCGCAGGAAATTGCCCTTTCTCGATTTCGACAATGCCCGTTTCCCGGTCATGGGTGGTTTATACCAGCCGCGCGGTGGCACGGTGCGCCATGACGCGGTCGCCTGGGGTTATGCCCGCGGCGCCGACGGCCGCGGCGTCGACATCATCACCCAATGCGAGGTCACCGGCATTCGCACTGAAAACGGGAAGGTGACCGGTGTCGAGACCAGCAGGGGCTTCATCGGCTGCGGCAAGCTGGCGCTGGCGGCGGCCGGCAATTCCACCGTGGTCGCCGATATGGCCGGCCTTCGCCTGCCGATCGAGAGCCATGTGCTGCAGGCCTTCGTCTCCGAAGGGCTGAAACCCTTCATCGACAATGTCGTCACTTTCGGCGCCGGTCATTTCTACGTCTCCCAGTCCGACAAGGGCGGCCTCGTCTTCGGCGGCGACATCGACGGCTATAATTCCTATGCGCAGCGCGGCAATCTCGCCACCGTCGAGCACGTCGCCGAAGCCGGGATCGCGATGATCCCCTCCTTGTCGCGCGTGCGCTACCTGCGCTCCTGGGGCGGCGTCATGGACATGAGCATGGATGGCTCGCCGATCATTGACCGCACCCATATCGACAATCTCTATCTCAACGCCGGCTGGTGTTACGGCGGCTTCAAGGCCACGCCCGCCTCCGGCTTCTGTTACGCCCATCTGATCGCCCGCAACACGCCGCACCAGACGGCATGTGCCTTCCGGCTCGACCGTTTCGCGCGCGGCTATCCGATCGACGAAAAGGGCGTCGGCGCCCAGCCCAACCTGCACTGAGGACATTTAGACAATGGCAAGCCTGATTTCATGTCCCCATTGCGGCGTCCGCCCCAAGGAGGAATTCTCGATCCGCGGCGATGCGAACCTTGTCCGGCCGGCGCCGGATGCCGGCGCGGATGCCTGGTACGACTATGTCTACCTGCGCGACAATCCGAAGGGCCGCCACAGCGAATATTGGCACCATTCCTCCGGATGCCGCCGCTGGCTGATCGTCGAGCGTGACACCGTCACCCATGCGGTCCACGGCGTCAGGGATGCCGCCCTTGCCAAGCTCGGCGGAGAACCGGCATGACGAGCTTCCGTCTTCCCTCCGGCGGTCGCATCGACCGCGACAAGACACTCGGCTTCACCTTTGACGGCAAGGCGCTGCAAGGCCATCCGGGCGACACGCTCGCCTCGGCGCTGCTTGCCAACGGTATCCAGCTCGTCGGACGCAGCTTCAAATATCACCGCCCGCGCGGCATTCTGACGGCGGGGGCCGCCGAACCGAACGCGCTGGTGACGACAGGCAACGGCGGGCGCACCGAACCGAATACGCGCGCGACGATGATCGACCTTTACCAGGGCCTGGCGGCCAAAAGCCAGAACCGTTGGCCTTCGCTCGGTTTCGATGTCGGCGCGGTCAACGGCCTGCTCTCACCTTTCCTCAGCGCCGGCTTCTACTACAAAACCTTCATGTGGCCGGCAGCGCTCTGGGAAAAGCTCTACGAGCCGGTGATCCGCAAGGCTGCGGGCCTCGGCAGAGCCTCTTACGAGGCTGATCCCGATTCCTATGAGAAATGCTGGGCGCATTGCGATCTACTGGTGATCGGCGCCGGCCCTGCCGGCCTTGCTGCAGCGCTGACCGCCGGCCGCGCCGGCGCACGTGTCATTCTCGCTGATGAGAGCCCCGAACTCGGCGGCAGCCTGCTTTGCGAAAGCGGCGCAGTTGACGGCAAGCCGGCGGGGAGCCTTCTCGGCGAGCTGCTTGCCGAGCTGGAGGGCCTGGAAAATGTGCGCCGCCTGCCACGCACGACTGTTTTCGGCTGGTACGACGACAATGTTTTCGGAGCCGTCGAGCGCGTCCAAAAGCATTTAGCGCTGCCCGATCCGGATCGTCCGGTGGAACGGCTGTGGCGCATCATTGCCCGGCAGGCGATTCTTGCGACGGGGGCCGAGGAACGACCGCTGGTCTTCGGCGGCAACGATATTCCCGGCGTGATGATGGCAGGCGCCATGCGCAGCTATCTCAATCGGCAAGCGGTCGCGCCAGGCCAAAGCACGGTGATCTTCACCACCAACGATACCGGATATCACACCGCCGGCGACCTTGAAGCCGCCGGCCTTCGAGTTGCGGCGATCGTCGACAGCCGAGCCGATGGCGGCGAGAGCTGGCCGGGCCGCGCCGAGGTGCTGAGGGGCGCGCGGATCATCGATGCCCATGGCGGCAAGCGCCTGCGCGGCGTCAGCGTCAAGACCGAAGAGGGTGTTCGCCGGATCGATGCCGATGCGCTTGCCATGTCGGGCGGCTGGAGCCCGATCATCCACCTTGCCTGCCATCGTGGCGGCAAGCCGCAATGGTCGAACGAGGCTGCGGCGTTCCTGGCGCCGGCTGCGCAGGATGGTCTGGCCGTTGCCGGCTCGGCTGCCGGCCTTGCGCAGATTGCCGCCTGCCTCGGCGATGGAGCGGGAAAGGCTGCCGCCGCGTTGAAGGCAATCGGCTTTGCAGCGGAACCGGCCTTTGCCTCAGCCACCGAGACGGCACAGCGCACGAAGCCGCTGTGGTCGGTCAAAGGCTCGAAGGGCAAGGCTTTCGTCGATTACCAAAACGACGTGCATCTCAAGGACCTCGGCCTCGCCGTCCGTGAAGGTTACGGCCATGTCGAACTTGCCAAGCGTTACACCACATCAGGCATGGCGACCGATCAGGGCAAGCTTTCCAACGTCAACGCCATCGGCATTCTTGCCGCGGCGCGCGGCGTGTCGCCCGCTGAGGTGGGAACGACGACCTTCCGGCCCTTTTATACGCCGATCTCCTTCGGCGCTTTGACCGGGGCGTCCCGCGGCAAACATTTCCAGCCGGCGCGCAAATCGCCGCTGCACGGCTGGGCGAAAAAGAACGGCGCGGTCTTCGTCGAAACCGGCCTCTGGTACCGCTCCTCCTGGTTCCCGCGCGCCGGCGAAACGACCTGGCGCCAAAGCGTCGATCGCGAGGTACTGAACATCCGGAAGAATGCTGGCCTCTGCGACGTCTCGACCCTTGGCAAGATCGAGATCTTCGGCCGCGATGCCGCAGCCTTCCTCGACCGCATCTATTGCAACGGTTTTGCCAAGCTGGCCGTCGGCAAGGCCCGTTACGGCATCATGCTGCGTGAGGACGGTTTCATCTATGACGACGGCACCACCAGCCGTTTCAGCGACGATCATTTCTTCATGACGACGACGACGGCGCTTGCCGCCGGCGTGCTCACCCATCTCGAATTCTGCGCGCAGACGCTCTGGCCGGAACTCGACGTCTGCTTCGCCTCCTCGACCGATCAATGGGCGCAGATGGCGGTTGCCGGGCCGAAGTCGCGCGCGATCCTCTCGGAAATCGTCGACGAGGATCTTTCCGATGCGGCCTTCCCCTTCATGAGTGCCCGCAAAGTGTCGCTATTCGCAGGCAGCCTTGAAGGCCGGCTCTTCCGGATTTCCTTCTCCGGTGAACTTGCCTACGAACTCGCCGTCCCGGCCGGCTACGGCGAAAGCGTTGCCGACGCCATCATGGCATCAGGCGATAAACACGGCATCTGCGCCTACGGCGCGGAAGCGCTCGGCGTCATGCGCATCGAAAAGGGCCACGTCACCCATGCCGAGATCAATGGCACGGTCACACCGGGCGATCTCGGCTTCGGCCGCATGGTCTCATCGACCAAGCCGGATTTCATCGGCAAGGCGATGCTCGCCCGCGAAGGCTTGCAGGATCCCGAGCGGCCGCGCCTCGTCGGGGTCAAGCCGCTCAATCCGGCAAGCGGCTTCCGCACCGGCTCGCATATCCTTGCCGAGGGCGCTGCGGCGACGCTCGAAAACGATCAGGGCTATGTCACGTCGAGCGCGTTTTCGCCGAGCCTCGGCCATACGATCGGCCTGGCGCTCATCCGGCGCGGGCCCGAGCGCATCGGCGAGAAGGTGACGGTCTGGAACGGCCTGCGCAATGAATTCACCGAGGCGGTGCTCTGCCATCCCGTCTTCATCGATCCCGAAAACGAGAAGCTCCATGCCTGATCTTCCGCAACACAGACCGGTTCTTGCCGGCATGGCATATCGCAGCATAACCGGGGCCGGCATCCGGCTGGAAGCCTTGCCGGAAGGCCATCTGCTGCACGTGCTCGGCGGAATTGAGCCGGCGGCGCTTGCCGCTGAACTGACGAAGGCGGGCTTTGCGGAAAGTTCGATCCGTCAGGCCGGTTTCCGGCAATGGTTCGTTGCCGGCGACGAGCCGCTTCCGCCCGCAAATCTGGATGCTCTTAAGGCAGCACTCGCCGGAAAAGCCTTCGTCACCGACCAGAGCCACGGGCGTGTCCGCATTGGCGTGTCCGGCCCCTCCTCCCGGCTGCTTCTTTCCAAAGGCACGGCGGTCGATCTCGATCCCGGCGTCTTTGCGGAAGGCAGTTCTGTGATGACGATAGTCGGTCATATCTCCGTGCAGGTCGCCCGCACCGGCGACGACAGTTTCGAACTCACGGTCCTGCGCAGCTTCGCCGAGAGCCTCTGGGAGGATCTTAGGCATATGGCGGCGAGCGCCGTGAAGGACGGGGCATGAGCTACAGCGCTGCATGCCTTGTTCAGGCGGATGCTGCAGCGCTTCCAACCCGCGTCGGCCGATTCGCTCAGTGCGTCGCATCGAATTCGAATCATACCCTTACGGGCGACATGCTTTAGCCTCGAAAAGTATAGTCGCGGATCGAAGCCGGTTTCATCTCGATGGAAAAGCCCGGCAGGGTCGGCGGCATATAGGCGGCGTTCTCGATCCGGCAGGGATCGAGGAAATGTTCGTGCAGGTGATCGACATATTCGATGACGCGGCCTTCTTTGGTGCCTGAGACCGCGACGTAGTCTATCATCGACAGGTGCTGCACATATTCGCAGAGCCCGACGCCGCCGGCATGCGGCCAGACCGGCAGGCCGAATTTGGCGGCGATCAGCAGGACGGAAAGGACTTCGTTCAGCCCGCCCATGCGGCAGGAATCGATCTGGACGATGTCGATCGCGCCTTCGGCAATGAACTGTTTGAACATGATGCGGTTCTGGCACATCTCGCCGGTTGCGACCTTCACCGGTCCGATTGCCTGGCGGATCTTGCGGTGGCCGGCGACATCGTCGGGGCTTGTGGGCTCCTCGATGAAGAAGGGCTTGGCGAAGGCAAGCGCCTTGACCCAGTCGATCGCCTGACCAACGTCCCAGACCTGATTGGCGTCGATCATCAGGTAGCGATCGGGACCGATCACCTCGCGGGCGATCCGCAGACGCCGGATATCGTCTTGCAGGTCGCGGCCGACCTTCATCTTGATATGGTTGAAGCCGGCATCGATCGCCTCCTGGCAGAGGCGGCGCAGTTTCTCGTCTTCGTAACCCAGCCAGCCGGCCGAGGTCGTGTAGCAGGCATAGCCTTCCTTTTCGAGAGTGGCGATGCGCTCGGTCTTGCCGACTTCGGCGCGCTTGAGGATCTCGACCGCCTCGGCGCGCGTCAGCACGTCGGTGAGATAGCGGTAGTCGACGATATCGGCGATCTCTTCCGGCGACATGTCGGCGACGAGCCGCCAGACCGGCTTGCCGGCCTGTTTGGCGAGCAGATCCCAGACGGCGTTGACGACCGCACCGGTCGCCAAGTGAATGGCGCCCTTTTCGGGGCCTATCCAGCGCAACTGGCTGTCGCTGGTCAGATGCCGCCAGAATTTGCCGGGATGGGCAAGAACCTCGGCCAGATCGGTACCGACGACGAGATGGCGCATCGCCTCGATCGCCATGCAGCAAATGTCGTTGCCACGGCCGATGGTGAAGGTCAGGCCATGGCCGGCAAGGCCCGGGACATCCGTGTCGAGAATGACATAGGCGGCCGAATAGTCGGGATCGGGGTTCATTGCATCGGATCCGTCAAGGCTTTGCGAGGTGGGAAAGCGGAGATCGAAGACGCGAAGGCCGGTGATGCGGATCATGTTGTTCCTCCCGATTTAAGGTGCCAATTGCGATAGCCGGGGTCGGCCGGCACTCTGCCGGGCGCCTCACGAAGCCGACGTCAGATCGTCCAGCCGCCGTCGATGGCGATCGCCTGGCCCGACGTGTAGGTGGCGCCGGCGAGATAGACGGCGAGATCGGCGATCTCTTCCGGCGAACCGAGCCGGCCCATCGGCTGGCGGGCGATGAAGGCGGCGCGGGCCGCATCGTAATCGCCCTGTGCGCGCATGCGGTCCTGCAAGGACGGACTTTCCACCGTGCCGGGGCAGATGGCATTGCAGCGGATGCCTTGAGCAACATAATCGGCGGCGACCGATTTGGTAAGGCCGATGACCGCCGCCTTGGTGACGCCATAGGCGAAGCGATTCGGCACGCCCTTGATGCTGGAAGCGACGGAGGCCATGTTGATGATCGACCCGTCCTTGCGTTCGAGCATGCCGGGCAGCACCGCCCGGATGGTGCGGATCATCGCCTTGACGTTGAGGTCGAAAGCGAATTCGAGATCGGAATCCGGCATTTCCAGGATCGAGCCGGCATGGACGAAGCCGGCGCAGTTGAACAGAACGTCCACAGTGCCGATTTCGGCGACGAGCGCCGTGACCGCATCCCCGTCGAGCACGTTGAGCTTATGGGTGAAGACGCCGGTTTCCGCGGCAAGGGTTGCCAGCGCATCGGTGTTGATGTCGGTTGCATGGACCTTGGCGCCGGCCGCGGCAAAGGCTGCCGCCGTCGCCCGGCCGATGCCCTGGCCGGCGGCGGTAATGAGAACGGTCTTGCCGGAAAGTCTGTTTGTCATGTCACGGGCCTCTTCTGGATTGTCTACATGAGACGATGCATGCGGTTATCTTGCCGAAGGCCGCGCGGTGATGGAATAGGACGTCCATCAGGGCCTGCCATTTTCTCTCTTTGCGCCTTTCGGCCGGCGTAGGGCAAGGCGCGAAGCCCCGCCTCTCGTCGTTTCTGCTGATTGGCTGTCTTCAATTATGATTTGTCTGTTTATAGACAAACAGACGATTGGCCAACGGTCAAGCGCGAAGTTTTCCTTTTCCGGCCATGGTTCTGCGTATATGCAGAATAATATTCACAGGAGGAAGGAATGGAGACAGACGAGTCAGACCGCTATCGCGCTCCTGCTTTAGACAAGGGCCTCGATATCCTGGAGCTGCTCGCCGGCGTCGACAGCGGCCTCACCCAGGCGGAGATTGCCAAGCGGCTCGACCGCAGTCCCAATGAATTCTATCGTATGCTCGACCGGCTGGTGCGTCGCGGTTACGTCACCCGGCTGGATGGCGATCGCTACTCGCTGACGCTGAAGCTCTTTGGCCTTGCGCAATTGCATGCGCCTGTGCGCCGGCTTGCCTCCTATGCCACGCCGCTGATGCGCGACCTCGCCCAGCGCACCCGTCAGGCCAATCATCTCGCAGTTTTTGACCGTGGCGCCGCCGTTGTCATCGCCCAGCAGGAGGCGCCGGACTATTGGGGCTTTTCGATCCGCGTCGGCGCCCATATCAGCCTGTTCGACACCGGCTCGGGGCATGTGCTGCTCGCCTTCCGCAGCGACGAGGAGCGGGAGATGATGATATCGGAACATGCGCGCAACCGCGCCGAGATCGACCTTGGCGCCGAATTTTACGATCGCCTCGACCAGATCCGCGAGCGCGGCTACGAGATGATGGCGAGCGCCCAGACATCGGGCGTCTACAATCTGTCGGCGCCCGTTCTTGGGCCGGACCGGCGTTGTATCGCCGCCCTGACCTGCCCCTTTATCGCCCTTGTCAATGCGCCGTCCGCCCCCGACATCACCCAAACGATCACGCTGGTGCAGAAGACCGCCGCTCAGCTTTCGCTGCTGGCCGGGGCGGATGTCGGCCCGACCTGAGCATCGCGTTGCGGCCCCTCACATCCGGCTGCCGCCACCGACCGGGGTCGAGCTACGGGTCTCGACCCGTCCTTCGGACTCCCGCAGGCGGGGCGAAGGGGATATGCCGCGGCCTCTCCGTCCCTCTCCGACCTGTCACAAGGCACGTCCCCTCGCCCCGTTTTACGGGGAGAGGGTGAGGAAGGGCATGCTTTACGGCATGCCAGACTGAGGCAGCCATGCCCAGGCAGCAGAAATTTCTATTTGAATAATCCATTCACGAGAAATAGGTTGCGGCAAAGACCATTCCTGGAGGAGGAAAACGTGCTCATCGACACCCATTTGCATATCATCGACCGGTCGGCGCTTTCCTATCCCTGGCTCTCCGGCGTGCCGGCTCTCGACCATGACTTTCTCTATGAGACCTATGCGGCCGAGGCGCGGCGCTGCGGCATTATGACGGCGCTGCATATGGAGGTCGATGTCGATCCGGCCGTCATGCAGGCCGAGACCGACCACATTGCCTCGATCGCCAAAAGGCAAGGCAGCCTGATTGCCGGGGCGATTGTCTCCTGCCGTCCCGAGGAGGAAGGCTTTGCCGCCTATCTCGAGCTGCAAAAAGCCGATCCCTTCGTCAAGGGCTTCCGCCGCGTGCTGCATGTCGTGCCCGACACCGTCTCGGAAGGCGTCCTGTTTCGAGACAACATCCGGCGCATCGGTGGCAGCGGCCTGACCTTCGACCTCTGCACATTGCCGCATCAGGCTGGTCGCGTCACCGCTCTCGTCGATCTCGCGCCCGATGTGCAGTTCGTCCTCGATCATTGCGGCGTGCCGGATATCCGCTCCGATGCCTTCGAGCCATGGAAGGCCGGCATATCGGAAATCGCCCGCCGGCCGAACGTGATCTGCAAGATATCAGGCGTCGTCGCCTATGCGGATGCGCAGACATGGACTGCACAGACGCTGACGCCCTATATCGAACATGTGATCGCAAGTTTCGGCTGGGATCGTGTCGTCTGGGGCAGCGACTGGCCGGTCTGCACGCTCGGCGGCGGCCTTTCCACCTGGGTTGCAGCGACCCATGCCGTGCTCGCCGGCAGCAGCGAGGCGGAGCGTTCCAAGCTGCTCTTCGCCAATGCCCAGCGTCTCTGGTCATTGTAACTTTTATTTACGCCGTGCCGATCCTTCGGCTGAAAGGTCCGCAGCAAACTACCATGCTCGGCACCCTGAAATCGGATGATGTAACCCCCCAAAAGTGCTACTTTGGCATGTTTTTTGCTGCTGCTAATATGAAGCGATGCGATGGTTCGGTTTGGGACGACTTTCAGCCAGACAATTGCTAGCTTTGTGTGTCTCAGTTAAAAGTGTCAGACACGGATATGGCGAATAACCTCATGTCCGTGTCCTCAGGAGGGAAACAAATGAAAGAAGAACCGCACGCAGTGGATGTTCATGTCGGAAAGACGATCCGCATACAGCGTCTGCTGCGCAAAGTTTCGCAGACGGAATTGGGCGATCGTGTCGGCGTAACGTTTCAGCAGATCCAGAAATACGAAAAAGGCTCCAACCGCGTTTCCGCCAGCATGCTAGTTGAAATCGCCGGCGCGCTGAACGTCGACGTCAGGACGTTCTTCGACGACCTCTCAACGCCCGAGACGGCTAACGACAACCCCGCTCCCAGCGAAGAATTCGTCATTTCGCGCGAGGGTGTGCTTCTGAATGCGGCGTTCTTCTCGATCAAAAACGAAGCTCTTCGCAAGAAGATCCTGAAGCTTGTTCAGGCAATCGCCCACACCGAACAGGTCGAGGGTGAAGCGGCCGAATAGGCCGGATCTCCTTCACGCGATTCTAACGGACGGCATAAAGGTCAATGGCGATCGATCAGGATTAGATTCTCGCTAGCGTCCTTCATTGCGATCTTGGCCTTGCTGCCGAGCAGTTTCTCGAGGTTGACGTCAAGTTCCCTGTCCGGATCTATGCCGTCCCAATCGATTACGACCTGCAGCAGTGCCATGTTCGTCAGGTGCATCAGATTACGCAGCTGAAGCTTTTCAGCCTCCTCCTTGGCTGCCGACAGCAGCCGGAAGATCCTTGCGTATTCGCTGCCTGTACCTTCGTTACGTTGTTCAAACATTGTTCCCGCCCCTTTGGCCGTGAAGCCTCAGATTCCATCACCCCTGCATCATCTAGCCGAGACCGTTATTCAAGCGTTACAGGAGTCACGTTGCGGGTGACTTCGGCATGCAAAAGCTCCCAATGCGAGGTTGCGGCAAAGCGCCAGTCACGGTTGACGGGTGCGAATTGCTCGCGGTGCAGCCACTCCAGCACTAGCCGCGCGTCGTCATGTTTGCGTTCGACCCTATTCTTGCGGAGAGCGGCGAGGAGGAGGTCACGACGCGGCTTGCGAAAATGGCACTCGTCGACCACGCGCGCATAGGTGCGCTCGGAGAAATGCAGGAAGCGGCCGGCGAGCAGTAGTTTCTTGCGCTCGGCCGTGGAGATCTCGCCGCGGGCATGAAGCGCATCAACCGTGGGCTCGAAATCGACCCAGGGTACGGAAAGCGGCAGCCAGCCAAGCGCCTGCGGCGCATGCACGAGTGCGACGGCCTCATCGTCCAGCAGCCGCCCGGACTCGTAATCCTCGAAGATCGAGCCGAGCCCGACCATGCCGAACGGAGCGCATTCTGCAGCCCGCAATGCGCCCATGCTGGCGCCGCCGGCTACGGCGACATCATGTTCGAGCGCGTAGAGAATTTCCTTGTGCCAGACCGATGGCAGCTCGCCGAAATAGCCGTCGACAAGGCCGATCGCGGTGGCGCCGTCTTCTACTGCCTTTAGGATGTCGCCGCGGGCGGCGGGCGGGCGGAAATCAATGCAGGGAGACATGTTTCTCGCTGCGGCAAGACCGCCACCAAGGCTCGGACCGACGAACAGAACCTTCATGATTGGGCTCCTCTCATGGTGTTGACGGCGCGAAGGCCGAGCTGGACGTACTGGCCTGATATATCGACCTCCAGGCCCGGCACGATCACCCTGACGACCGAGACCGGCAAAGTCGGATGGGCAAAGGGCACGGCGACGATCTGTTCGATCCCGCTCGCCACCAGCCGGTCGGCTATGTGGCGGATGGTCTCCTGGATCGTCGCCGCACGGCGATGGCGGTTCTGAAAGGCGCGCATCCGGCCGTCGCTCTCGCAGAGTTCGACCAGCTGCTGCATAGCCGCACTCCGATCGAGCCGCTTGTAGATGCGCGGCGAGAAATCGTCGCGGCTGCCGGCGATCGCCGTCAGCCGGCTCTGGGCCGCTTCGGTGATGGCGCGCAGTGCGGCGCGCACAGGATCGGGATGGCAGCCGCAGCCCCCGCAGACATGTGACCAGCGCGCATCGGCGCGGTCGGAAAGATTGCCAGGCATGATGACGGCCAGAAAAGCCGGAACGCCGATATCTGTGGTCATGTCGAGCAGCAGCAGCCGCATGCCGGCGCGTGTGATCCGGTCGGTCATGACGTCGATGACCGTATCGCCGAAGGAGGCGGGGTCGATGCGGCTCTCCTTCAGGCGCTGTGGTGATTTCAACTGGGTCAGAGCCCAGGCATCGCGCTCGACCAGCTCGCAAAGTCCGTGCAGGACCGCTTCGGACGACGCATTGCCGGAGGCAAGCCCATCGCTCGATTGCTCGAAGCCCGGCGGCCGCTCGCCGCGATGGTCGAGGCCGACAAGCCACCAGGGGACGAAGACGCTACTGCCGGACAGAATGTCGAGGCCGGAGCACCAGGGGATGGGGTCACCGCCGATTTCATCGGGCGCGCATCGTGCGACATTGTCGAGATCGATCATGGCGGCGCCTTCCGCCCGCATGCTCTCCACCGTCGCCTGCGTCAGGTCGGCGGGCGGAATTTCCGCGATCCGCGTCTCGATCGCCTCCATGGCGGCCGAGGCCATGGCGGCATCATTGTCGATGCCTTTGCCCTGGAAGACCGAAAGCGTGTGGCTGTTCGGCCTCGTCGCGAAGGCGACGGGGATATTCAGCACGTCGAGAGCGGTCAGCAGGCCGACGCGCGTGATGCCGAATTCGCGCAGATGCGGCCTGATGGCCACAAGTGTCTGCGCCGGCGTGATTGCACGGTCGTGATAGTCGCTGACGCCAGCCGATGATCGTCTGAGATCATCGGCTAGCGTTTCAAGATCGGCGAAGGCGGACATACCGATCTCGCCCCTTTAGCGGAACTTCAGCGCATGGGTCAGGTTTTCGAGAGCATTTGCCGTGACATTGAGTTCGTCCTGCTTCATCGCAGCCTTGGCTGCGGCCGAGAAGCGCGGCTGGGAAGGCATTGCTGCATGGGTTTCAACAGTGGTTTTCATTGTCCATCTCCAATGGGATAGGCAGCCGGCTGCCGTTAACCATTGCAGAGGAACATTGTCTGCGTCATTTAACCGTTACAGGCTTCGTTAAAAGGCCATGCAATCAGGGAAGTCCGGCCAGTTGGAGGCCATGAATCAGCGTTTCCGTATAGCGGGGATCGCGGTCGGGAACGAAATGGCGGATGTCCTCGCTGCGGAAATCCGGGAAATTTTCCAGGACGACTTTAGCGTATTTGCCGGCCTTTTTCATATCGCCCGCCATGGCGTGGGCGGCTGCCAGCAGTCGCGCGGTCGCCTGTTTCGACTGCACCGGCTCAAGCGCCTCGATCGCCTGATTATATTCGCCGCGGTCGAAGTGGATGCCGCCACGATTCCAGTAGTAATAATCCGGCGGCAGCGGATTGAGCTTGAATGCCGCATTGTTCAGATCCAGCGCCTTGTCAAAGTCGCCGTAGTGGCAGAGCGCGTCGGCGTAATCGGCGAGGATGTCGGCGTCGTTGGGATTGAGATCCTGGGCCTGCTGGAAATAGTCCAGGCTTTCGTCGAAACGGCGGCGGTACAGCGCCACGAAGCCGAGCTCGCGATAGGCCCGGCCGCTGTTCGGGTCGGACTGTTGCGCCAGCCGGGCGGCGCCATTCGCCTCGTCGAGCAGTTCGGTGTCCTGCATGCCGCGGATCAGCCATTCCATGCCGAGCGCACGCGACACGCCGGCATGGGCAGCCGAGAAATTCTCATAACGATTGAGCGAGGATCTGAACCATTTGCGCGCCTGGCGCAGATGCTGCAGATCGGTCTGGGCGATCAGCCGCTTGCCTTCGAGATAGAGACGGTAAGCGGATGGCGGCGCCTCGCCGATCGGCATCGCCAGCTCGTGGCGTTCGACGGTGTCGGCGAGCGAGGAGACGATGCGCCGCGTCAGATGCGCGAAGGATTCGCTGATCTTCTGCATGACCAGCGGCAGTTCCAGAGCCCAGATCACCTCCGATGTCGTCGTCCGCGTCAGACGGCAGGTCGCATAGACATCCTCCTCGCGGCCCTGGATGGTGACGTAAACCGCGTAATCGAAGCTGAGGTCGAGCGCACGGGGCACAGCGCGGGCCGGATCGACCGAACGGCTGAGGATTTCGAGGCTCGTATGGGCTGCGATCACCTTGAAGCCGCGCTGCTGGCTGAGGCCGATGGTCACGTCCTCGAGAAGGGCTCTGCCGACGCGCTCCATCAGCGGATCGGTGAAAATGCTTTCCGGCGGCAGGATGATGATCCGCGGCTGGCCGAGCAGATCGGCGAAGGCGCCGGGCGCTGGCGATGGACGTTCGGCGGCCGCCGGCTGAGCTGCCGGGATCAGGCCGAGTTCGCGGGCAAGCGCGGTGGTGCTTTCCTCCGGTTCGGTTTCGAACTCGTCCTTCAGCTGGCTCTTGCACTTCAGATAGGACTGCCGGGCCGCGGCCGGGTCGTTCATCCTGACATAAATGCGCATCAGGGCCCGATAGGCCGTCTCGCTGGCGGGGTCGAGCTCCAGCAGGCGACGGGCAAAGGCCACCTGCTCTTCGTCCGATCTGTCGTCAGCAGTTTCGACCAGCCGCGTCAGATGGACGGCGCGCAGTTCATCGATACGCTGGCGTTCGAAGGTCAGCCAGTCCTCGGCGCCCTGCGTCGGCGACTTGGCGCCTTCTAGCAATTCGCCATTCAGAATGTCGCCGTCTTCGGCGGCGAGAGGCGCTTTCTGTTTGAGTATATGAATATCGACTTCCCAGCCGTCGGCAAGGCCGATATGGGTTCGGGTCGCTTTCAGCAGCGGCGGAAGGCCGGCGGGAATGCTTTGCTCGATGCGCGCCAGCAACTGGCGCAAACTGCCTGCGCGTTTTTCCGGCGCTTCCGATTGCCAGAGCTGCCGCCTGACGGTTTCCCGGTCGAGTTCGAGATCGGCTTCGGCGGCGAGCATTGCGAAAAGAAAATAAGACTTCTCCGGCAAAGGGAGTTCCCTCCCCGCTGCCAGCAATCGCGGTCTTCCGAGCAGGCAGAGCCTGTTCGTCGACATCTGTCCGGATGTCCGTTGCATCCCGCTTCTCACCCCTGAAGACCAGGCGCGCATGCACACCGGCCGCGCAGGAACATGTTAGAGCGTTAATTGGCCCGCGCATAGCGCAAAAAGAGGTTTTTACACCGAATATTTGCATTTTCTCACATTAGCCGGCCGGGAATGCTTGCCAACACTTTGCCCCCGGACCTGATTTGGCGCAGTTATTTCCGCTGCGGCCTCCATAGCCGCAACCAATAGCAAGCGAGCCTAAGCGATCACAGTATTCGGCGCGATCTATTTGGTGCTGGTTTACGCCGCGCTGGCGGCCTCGACGAAATCGAGGCCGATATCCAGCACGGGCGCGCTGTGCGTTAGCCAACCGACCGAAATGAGGTCGACTCCGGAAGCGGCGATTGCCGCGGCCGTTGCTGGCGTCACCCGGCCCGAAGCCTCGGTGATCGCCCGCCCGGCGACGATGGCGACGGCCTCGCGCAGCTGATCCGGCGTCATATTGTCGAGCAGAACGGCATCGACACCGACCGCCATCGCTTCCTGCAGCTGATCGAGCCTGTCCACTTCGACCTCGATCTTTACCAGATGGCCGATGCCGGCCCGCGCCCGGCGGATCGCCTCGGCCACGCCGCCTGATATGGCCACGTGATTATCCTTGATCAGCACCGCGTCATAAAGCGCGAAACGGTGGTTCATGCCGCCGCCGGCCCGCACTGCATATTTCTCCAGCGCCCGCAGCCCGGGCGTCGTCTTGCGCGTGCAGGCGACTGAGGCCCTGGTGCCGCTGATAGCGGCGGCAATCCCGGCCGTGACGGTGGCGATGCCCGAGAGATGGCTGAGGAAATTCAGCGCGGTGCGCTCACCGGTCAAGAGTCCGCGCGAAGGGCCCTCGATGGTGGCGATGACGTCACCTGATTTGACCGCATCGCCGTCCTCGATGTGGCGGCGCATGACAATTTCGGGATCGACGAGCGTGAAGGCGAGGCCGGCCGCATCAAGGCCGGCGATCACGCCGGGCTGGCGGGCGGCCATCACCACCGTGGAGCGGTGATCCGAGGGAACGACCGACGCCGAGGTGATGTCGCCGGCAAGGCCGAGATCTTCGAGCAGGGCTGCCCGCACCAAGGGTTCAATAATCAGGCGCGGAAGGGGGGCTAGGCTCATGTCAGGCGCTCCTGGCAAGCGAATAGGGTGGTGTGGCGCGGGCAATCTCCAGCGCTTGGGAAAGGCGCATCCGGCGGCGCTGCGCATCGGCGAGCTTCAGGGGAAAATCGGTGCGGGCGTGGGCGCCGCGCGATTCCATCCGCAGGCTGGCAAAGACGGCGACCAGCAATGCGACGATGGCCGGATCGGAGGCAGGACCGTCGGCCTCGACAAGTGGCAGTAATGCGGCGATTGCACCGTGAAGGGCATCGGCATTGCGCAGCACGCCGAGATGACGCGAGACAGTCATGCGGATGGAGGATGCGTCGGCCGGCGCCGGTAGCTGTTCTGCGAGGATGGCGCCGGTGCGGTCTGCTGGCATGGCCGATATGTCGCGCGCCGCCCGCATGCCCATGACAGCTGCCTCGAGCAGCGAATTGCTGGCAAGTCGGTTCGCGCCGTGCAGACCGGTCGACGCGGCCTCGCCGGCGACCCAGAGGCCGGGAACCGAGCTGCGGCCATTGTCATCCGTCGCGACGCCGCCCATGTGGTAGTGAACGGCTGGGCGCACCGGCACGAGGTCTTTGGCCGGATCAATGCCGGCCTCGCCGCAAAGGGCTGATATGACGGGGAAGCGTGCGGCAAAGCGGCTGCCGAGCGCCTTGCGGGCATCGAGGAAGACGCGGCCGCCGCGGGCGATCTCGGCACTGATGGCGCGCGCCACCACGTCGCGAGGCGCAAGTTCGGCGCCCGATATGCGGGCCATGAACCGTTCGCCGCGTTCGTTGACGAGCAAGGCCCCCTCGCCGCGCACCGCCTCGCTGACAAGCGCCAGGGGCCTGCGGCGTGAATCGAGCGCCGTCGGATGGAACTGCACGAATTCCATATCCGCAAGCTCGGCACCCGCCCTTGCCGCGAGCGCAATCCCCTGACCGACATTGCCCATCGGATTGGTGGTCGCATCATAAAGCCCGCCGATCCCGCCGGTGGCGAGCACGAGCCTCGCAGTCGGAAGGACGGCGGCCCCGCCGCTTGCGGTCGCGCAAAGCAGGCCGGCGACGCGCTCGCCGTCCATCAGAATACGCCGCGCCTCAAAGCCTTCGAGCACGGTGATGGCGGGCGTCCGCGCCACCGCCCGCACCAACGCTGCGATGATCGCCGCACCCGAGCCGTCGCCTTCGGCATGGACGATGCGGCGGCGGCTATGGGCGGCCTCCAACCCGAGCGAGAGTTGTCCGGCGTCATTGCGGTCGAAGGGAACGCCGGCGCGCTCCAGTGCGGCAATGGCTGCCGCCGCCTCGGCGGTGATGCCCGCGGCAATGCTCCGGTCGCAGAGCCCGTCGCCGGCCGCAAGCGTATCGGCCAGATGCAGCGCGGCGCTGTCGTCGGCGCCGATGCTGGCGGCAATGCCGCCCTGTGCCCACGCGCTCGAGGTCTCGGCACCGAGCGCGGCGCGTGTGACGATGACGGAAGGTTCCGGCGCCAGCGTCAGCGCCGTCATCAGCCCGGCGAGGCCGCTGCCGACGATGACGGTGCGGCCGCTCAACTGTTCGATGATCTCGGTCATATCGCCAGCATCCTCTCGACGGCGCGGCGGGCGGCCATGGCTATGGCCGGATCGACCGTCACTTCATGGCGATTTTCCTCAAGTGCGGCGCGGATATTGGCAAGCGTGATCCGCTTCATGTGGGGGCAGAGATTGCAGGGGCGGATGAACTCGACGTCAGGATGGTGCACGGCGACGTTGTCGCTCATCGAGCATTCCGTCAGCAGTACCACTCGTGCCGGCTTCTGCCTGCCGACATAATCGGACATGACAGCGGTGGAGCCGGCGAAATCGGCCTCTGCCACCACGTCGGGCGGGCATTCCGGGTGGGCGAGCACCGTCACGCCGGGATGGTTTTCACGCAGCTGGCGGACATCGTCAGCGGTAAAGAGTTCGTGCACTTCGCAGTGTCCATGCCAGGCGACGATCTCGACATCGGTCTCGCGGGCGACGTTGCGGGCGAGATATTCGTCGGGGATCATCAGCACCTTCGGCACGCCGAGCGACTCCACTACCTGTTTGGCATTGCCCGAGGTGCAGCAGATGTCGGAGGCTGCCTTCACCGCGGCCGAGGTATTGACATAGGTGATGACGGGGACGCCGGGGTGCGCTTGGCGCAGCAGCGCGATATCCTCAGGCGTGATCGAATCAGCCAGTGAACAGCCGGCGCCGAGATCGGGGATCAGCACCGTTTTTTCAGGATTGAGAAGCTTGGCGGTCTCGGCCATGAAATGCACGCCTGCCAGCACGATGACATCGGCATCGACCTCGATCGCCTTGCGGGCGAGCGCCAGGCTGTCGCCGACGATATCGGCCACGCCGTGAAAAATCTCGGGCGTCTGATAATTGTGGGCGAGAATGACGGCGTTGCGGCGGCGCTTGAGCTCGAGAATGGCGTTGATGTCATCCTCGAACGACATCCATTCGGCTTTGGGAATGACGCGGCTGACGCGGTTGTAGAGCGAGGATGCGGAAACTGGGTGATTCATGACCGGCTCCTAATTATGCTCGATTTGAGCATATCATTGACAAAGACATATTCTCGCTGTGAGCATATGTCAATTGCGGGAGAGCGGTAATTTCGTTCCTGCGAGCGCCCGTTCTTCGAGCACCGTGTGGCGGAAGCGGAAGAGCTTGGCCGGCCGGCCGCCGGTTTCGCTTTCCGTTCCACCGGTTTCCTCGACCAGTTCCTGCTGTTCGATCAGGCGGCGGAAATTCTGCTTGTGCAGCGTCAGTCCGGCCAGCGCCTCGATTGTGCGCTGCAGCCGCAGAAGCGTAAAACTCTCCGGCATCAGTTCGAAGACGACAGGGCGGTATTTGATTTTGGCGCGCAGCCGGGCGATCCCGGTCGCCAGAATGCGGCGGTGATCGGCAAACATCGCTCGCCCAAGATTGGCTTCCACCCCGCATCCGGCTTCGGCCACAAGGCCGGCTTCATACAGCAGTTCGTAGCGCTGCAAGGCCAGATCCTCGTTCCAGCCGCCGCCGTCGAGCCCGAAGGTGAAGTCGGCGCGGCGATGGCGATGATCGCGGCGGGCCGGATCGGCATCCGCCCAGGTTTTGAGGCGTGCCATGATCTCGTCCAGCACGGCCGGCCGGCCCTGCCGATGGTCTTCCCAGGGAAAATAGTCGTACCAGCCGTGCCACCCCGGCCGGCCGGCGCCCGCCTGCTCGTTGACGAGGCCGAGATAGCTGATCGAGATCGTCCGCCCGCCAAGAATCTCATTGTTCCGGTCGCGGTCGGCGAAGGTATAGAGTTGTTCGAGATAACCGACCGGGTGTTCGGTCTGCTCTTGCACCCATTCGCGCAGGCCCGATTGCAGGGTTCGATGGCCCATTTCGAACGGACCTGACGGCAGCGCATTGCCGGAGCGGATGGTCATGACGCGCGGCTCATCCCCCGTCACCGCGACGAGCACTGCAATCAGTTCCGCATGCGCAAAGCCGATCGTCACAGGGGACCGAATACTCCGTTCCGAATGAATCGAACGGATCATTCCTGCCACAGGCGGCGACGGAAGCCAATGGAACTTTCCCCCTCTCCCCACTGGGAAGAAGGGAGTCGCCGGTAAGCGTCAGCGCTTTCCCGTCTCGTTGGTCAACCGGTCGAGGAAAATCTTCAGTTCGGCCTCGTCGATACCGACGCAATGACGCTTTTCCGGATAGGCGCCGGTCCTGACATCCTCGGCGAATTCGGTGAAGGCGGCGATGCGTTCGCGCTGCAGCCTGTCATATTCAGCGGCGAAGTTGCGGTAGACCTTGGCATGGCGCGGATAATGGTCGCAATTGGCGCCGAGCACATCGTCGGCGAAGAGATATTGGGCGTCGCAGCCGCTGCCTGCCCCCATGGAGATCATCAGCATCGAGGTGTTGCTGCTGATGGTAGCGGCGACATCCCCCGGCACGACTTCGATTTCGGCGGCGAAGGCGCCGGCCTCTTCCAGCGCCTTGGTCTGCCGCCAGATCTCGGCCGCACTTGCCGCCGTCTTGCCGACGGCGCGAAAGCCGCCCGTCCAGGTCGCTTTCGAGGGGATCAGCCCGAGATGGCCGCAGACGGGAATGCCCTCGTCGCGCAGGCGTCGGATCGTCTGCAGGCTGGCGGCGCAATAGACGGCATCGCCGCCGGCCTTCAGCGCTGCGAATGCGGCGCGCAGATAATCTTCCGCCGAGACATGATCGCCATATTCGAGACCCGGAATGGCAAAGGGCGTGGGGGCGATCTCGCGGAAGACCGGACCGAGCAGCGACGGCGGCACCGAGACAATGTCGATCCCGGCCTTTTCGGCGGCTTCGGCCTCCTCGAGCGAGGTGACGCGCAGCATGGTCAGCTGGCGCTTGCCCTTTTCCGCAAGCAGATCGGCAACGGTTGCACGCTTATGTTTTTTCATCATCAATTCCTTTGAAAATATCGGGAGGCTCAGGCGGCCAGAAGGGATTTCAGCTTGATGTTGCTTGCTGTCAGCGCAGCAGGGTCTGGATGGGCGCCAGCCGCGATCAACATTTCCGCAAGCCTGATGTCGCGCGCCACGGCATTGCCCGGTCCGATGCCGCTTGCGGCGATCAGCCGGCGATCGGCGTCGAGGTGGAAGAGAATGAAGGCGTCCGGGCCGAGGTCGCGGCGCAGATGCAGAGCCGCCCCTTCGGCGAGGCCCGCTATCTGCAGCGTCATGTCATATTGATCCGACCAGAACCACGGCACGGATGAAACGGGTTCGCCGAGGCCGAGCATGTTGGCTGCGGCCAGTGTGCCCTGCTCCTGGGCATTGCGCCAGGATTCGAGCCTTACCCGCCGGCCACCATAGACCGGCAGCGGAAAGGAGCAGCAGTCGCCGGCGGCAAAAACATCAGGCGCGGAGGTCCGCAGATAGGTGTCGACGGCAATGCCGTTTTCGATTGCAAGCCCCGCCCTTTCGGCGATGTCGACATTCGGCCGCGCGCCGATGCCGACCAGGGCGAGATCGGCCTCTACCACCTCGCCAGTCGATAGGTTGACGACCACCTTCCCGCCTTCCTCGGTCAATGTCTCGATCGAGACGCCGCAGCGGATATCGACACCTTCGGCCCGGTGGCGTTCGGTGAGCAGATGGGCGATCTCTTCCGGCACGCCGCGTTTCAGCACCCGCTCCAGCCCCTCGATAACGGTGACGTCGGCGCCAAGCAAGCGCGCCGTCGCGGCAAGTTCCAGCCCGATGAAGCCGCCGCCGATAATGGCGATATGCCGCCCCGGCTTCATGGCTTCGCGCAGGGCGGCCGCATCATCGTGGGTGCGAAGCGAACGAATATGCGGATTGCCTTCCGGGGCGCCGGGAAACGATCGGGCGGCCGCGCCCGTCGTCAGCAGAAGCTTGTCGTAGGAGAGCGTGGTGCCATCCGCAAGCATGACCGTCCGGGAGGCAGGATCGAAATCCCTGGCCTCAATGCCGGTCAGTAGCCGGATGGCGCTTTCGGCGTATTTTTCCGCAGCGGCGATGAATTTCGGATCGCCGGCATCGGCAGCAGACGCCTTGGAAAGGGGCGGTCGCTCATAGGGGTGAAGGGGTTCGGCGCCAACGAGCGTTATCTCGCCGGCAAAACCTTTTTCCCGCAGAGCAAAGGCGGCGCGGGCACCGCATTCGCCCGCACCGAGGATGACGAAATGAGCCACATCAGCCTCCCTCAGACCGAAATGAAGACGGAGCCGCCTTCGACCTTTACGGGATAGGTCCTGAGATTGACGCAGACCGGCGCACCCTTGGCCTCGCCCGTCTTGTAATTGAAGCGGCCGTTATGTTTCGGGCATTCGATGATTTCATCCATGACAAGCCCGTCGGCAAGATGGATATGTTCGTGTGTGCAGAGCCCGTCGGTGGCGAAGAATTCGTCGTCGGGGCTGCGGTAGACCGCGAAGGTGCGCCCGCCATGATCGAAGCGGATGACATCCTCTTCGTCGATCTCGTCCTTGCCGCAAACTTCGATCCAGTTTCCGCTCATCTTTCATTTTCCTCGATTGTGATTATTGCGCCGCCGGGGCGAGTTCGTTGTGGAATTCCTCGCGGTAGGGCCGCGCGGTGGCCGGCAGTTCCCGCTTCAAGAAATAATCCTCGTTGCGCAACTGGCGCAGGAAAGCCGGGATCATCTCGCGGTAGCCCGACCAGATCGATCGGTTCGGCGCCGGCAGATCGTGCTTGATCATTGCGTGCAGCCGGGGGAGCGCGTGATAGGGCACCATCGGGAACATGTGATGTTCGACGTGGTAGTTCATGTTCCAATAAATGAAACGGCTGATGGGGTTCATATAGACCGTGCGGCTGTTCAGCCGGTGATCGATGACGTTGTCAGCTAGGCCGCCATGCTGCAGGAGCCCGGTCAGCACGTGGTGCCAAGCGCCGTAGAGGCGCGGCAGGCCGATCAGCATCAGCGGCAGGATCGAGCCGGTGGCGACCGCGACGGCGATCGTCGCCAGATAGATCGCCAGCCAGACACGGGCGAAGCGGATCGCCTTCGGCTGCTCCATCTCCGGAATGAAGGTCTTTTCCGCCGCGCTGATGACGCCGAAGGCATTGCGCAGCATATCGACCATCGCATGCCAGACGTCGAGGATGCCGAAGAAATTGAGGATCAGCCGGAAAAGGTCCGGCGGCCGCATGACGGCGATTTCCGGATCGCGGCCGACGATGACCGTATCGGTGTGGTGGCGTGTATGGCTCCAGCGCCAGGTCACCGGATTGCGCATGATCATGAAGCAGGCGATCTGGTAGACTGCATCGTTCATCCAGCGCGTTTTGAACGCGGTGCCATGGCCGCATTCGTGCCAGCGGCTGTCCGAGGCTGAGCCATAGAGCACGCCATAGGCGAGAAAGAAGGGCAGCGCGATCCAGGAACCCCAAAAATAGATGCCGAGACCGGCAAAGACGACCATGCTGCCGAGCCAGATGGCGGTGTCACGGATCGCCGGCGCATCGGAGCGCTGCATCAGCGCCTTCATCTCCTTGCGCGGAATCTCCGTGTGATACCATTCGGCAGCCGCCAGTCCCGTCTCCACCGCGGTGCGACCGCTTTCCCCGAGCAAGTCGTAGTCACGTTTCTTTGTCTGGGTCGCCATTATCCGCCTCCCGCTATGCTGTTGCCGAGAGAATAGGTTGACTTTGGGCGACGCTCAATGCAGGCTTGATGTAATCTATCAAAAGCCATCATGCATGGCTCGCATCCATGAGCGAATACATCAGGGATACCATGCGCCGCCCCACCATCTCCGATCTCGCCCGCGCCTCCGGCGTCAGCGTCGCCACCGTCGACCGCGTTCTCAACGCCCGTCATCGTGTGCGGGAGGAAACGGCGCGGCGGGTCTATGATGCGGCGCAGGAGATCGGCTATCACGCCGTCGGCCTCATCCGGCAGCGCGTCTTCGAAGATCTGCCGCAATACAAGCTCGCCTTCCTGTTGCAGAAGCCGACGCAGGCCTTCTATCAGACCTTCGCCCGCGAAATCGAAACAGCGGCGCGCGCCGTCACCACCGCCCGTCTCCAAATCCAGATTGAATACCCGTCTGCGACGACCCCTGCCGCCATCAATGAGAAGATCAAATCGCTCGGCGCCCGCAATCAGGCCGTAGCGGTCGTCGGCCCGGACTATCCCGCGGTGACCACCGCGGTGGAGGAATTGAAGGAGCGCGGCATTCCCGTCTTCTCGCTGCTCTCCGATCTCGCCACCGGCGTGCGCGACGCCTATGTCGGCGTCAACAACCGCAAGGTGGGACGCACCGCCGCGTGGATGATTGCGCGCACCGCGCACAGGCCAGGCAAGGTCGCCTGTTTTGTCGGCAGTCACCGCTTCCACGGCCATGAACTGCGGGAGATCGGTTTCCGCTCCTATTTCCGGGAGAACGCGCCGGAATTCGATGTCGTCGAAACATTGATCAACCTGGAGACCGCCGAAATCACCCATGAGGCAACGCTGACGCTGCTGCAGAAACATCCCGACCTCGTCGGCCTTTATGTCTGCGGCGGCGGCATGGAGGGGGCAATTTCGGCGTTCCGTGAAGAAGGTGTCGGCGGCCGGATCGTGCTTGTCGTCAATGAGTTGACGCCGGAGAGCAAGGCCGGTCTCGCCGACGACATCGTCACCATGGTGGTCGCCACTCCCCTGCCCGCGCTCTGCAAGGAGCTTTTATCGCTGATGCTCGGCGCGATAGAGCATGGTGAGGCCGCCGTTCCCGGCCAATCCTTCCTGCCTTTCGACATCTACATTTCCGAGAATATCTAAGGAATGATGGAATTCTCTCATCTCGGCTGAAATTCTTTCAGCAATGAGGGCGAGCGCCGGCGATGACGGATGGTTTGCTCGGCAAATTCGGATAGAGATTCGCTCGCCCATTCACGAATACCGCTCCGCTTATGTCGCGGAGATGAGGAGGAGATATCCGTCATGACTTCGATCCGTTTTGCGCTGAACCATATGGCTGCGCCGTCCCTCGCAATCGATGATTTCTTCGCGCTGGCAAAGTCGCTCGGCATCGACTCGGTTGAGATCCGCAACGACCTTTCCGGCAATGCCATTCTCGACGGCACCAAGCCCGAAGCGATCAGAGAAGCCGCCGCCCGCCACGGCCTGACGATCATTTCGATCAACGCCCTGCAGCGCTTCAACGAATGGAATGAAACGCGCGCCAGGGAAGCGCAGGAATTGATCGACTATGCCAGCGCATCGGGCGCCAAGGCGCTCGTCCTCGTTCCGAAGAACGACGGCACAGGCTGCGCCGACGGCGAACGCCAGGCGAATCTGCGTGAGGCTTTGTCCGCACTGAAGCCGATGCTGGATAAGGCCGGCATTATCGGCCTCGTCGAGCCGCTTGGTTTCGAGATCTGCTCGCTGCGCTCAAAAACCGAGGCGGCCGAGGCGATCAAGGAACTCGGCGCGCGATTCACCTTCAAGCTCGTTCACGACACCTTCCACCATCACCTTGCCGGCGAAGCCGCAACCTTCCCCGAACTGGCCGGCCTCGTGCATATTTCCGGCGTCAGCGATCCCTCGGTTTCCGTTGCCGATATGCGTGACTCCCATCGCGTGCTCGTGGACGGCGACGACCGACTCGACAATGCCGGGCAGATCAAGGCGCTGCTGCAGGCGGGCTATAAGGGTCCGTTCTCCTTCGAGCCCTTTGCTGCGGAAGTTCATGCGGTCAAGGACCCGGCCGCTGCGCTGCGCGCCAGCATGGATTATCTGACCACGCGGGTCTGAGGCCCGATGCACGCTTCTCTTCACGATCGGCCGCCGGCGAGCGGTCGATCGTAAGCCACTATTCCCGGCTTCTGAATCGGCGCTGATAGGCCGGATCATAGAGCGAGCTCTCACGAAAATCTTCCGCCTCGAGCGACGGTCCGACGAAGATGATCGCCGTGCGTTCGATCGGTTCGGCCGCAACCTTTGCTTCGATATCGGACAGCGTACCGCGCAGGATGCGCTCGTCCGCCCAGGAGGCCTTGACGACGATGACGACCGGGCAGTCTGCACCGTAGAGCGGCGTCAGTTCCTCCACGACCTGCTTCAGCGCATGGATTGCCAGATGGATCGCGAGTGTGGCGCCCGTCGCGCCGAATTTCGCCAGCGTCTCGTCGTTCGGCATCGGCGAGGCGCGGCCGGAAACGCGGGTGAGCACCAGGCTTTGGGCGACGGCCGGGATCGTCAGTTCTCGTCCGAGTGCCGCGGCCGCGGCCGCAAAGGCTGGAACGCCCGGTGTCATCGTATAGGCGATTCCGTGCTTCTGCAGTCGGCGCACCTGTTCGGCGACCGCGCTCCAGACGGAGAGGTCGCCGGAGTGCAGCCGGGCGACATCCTGGCCCGCGGCGGCAGCGCGCAGATATTCCGCCTCGATCTCATCGAGCGACATCGGGGCAGTATCGATAATGCGCGCCCCAGGCGGGCAATATTGCAGCAGTTCCGGCGAGACGATCGAGCCGGCATAGAGGCAGACCGGGCAGCGGGCGACGAGATCGCGGCCACGCACTGTGATCAGATCCGCGGCGCCCGGCCCCGCTCCAATGAAATGCACCGTCATCCCGCTATCCTTTCGTCCAGCGCCATTGCGTCACCGGCATCGCCGGCCGCCAGCCGCTCATGCTGCCGAGCGGCGCAGCGCGCGATATTTCGATCCGCGTGAGGGAGCCGCCGCGTTTGCCATGTTCGCAGATCAATGCCGCCTCCATGTCAAGCGTCACGCCATTGGCGACGAGCCGCCCTCCCCGCTTCAGCGCAGTGATGGCAGTGTCGATGACATCAGGTACGCTGCCGCCGCCGCCCAGGAAGATCGCATCCGGTTCCGGCAGGCCTCTCAGCGCATCTGGCGCTGAACCCTCGACAACGGCCAGATGCGGCACGCCGAAGGCAGTTGCGTTGCGGGCAATCCGCGCCGCCCGCTCCGGCGATTGCTCGACGGCGATCGTCTTCAGCGATGGATCGGCCAGCATCCATTCGATGCCGATCGATCCCGAGCCGGCGCCGATATCCCAGAGCAGTTCGCCGTGACGTGGCGCAAGCGCCGAAAGCGTCATCGCCCGGATTTCCCGTTTGGTGATCTGACCGTCATGCTCGAACAAATCGTCCTCGAGACCTGCGGCAAAAGGCAGGATGCGAGCCCCCTTCCCTGCCGTAACCTCGAGCGCGCAGACGTTCAGGGGATCGATGTCAGTGAGATCGAAGTCCGACGCCACGGCGTGTCTCTGTCGTTCCCGCGCACCGCCCAACGCTTCGAGTACGGTAAGTCTCGACTGACCGAAGCCGATGGCGACAAGCAAGGCAGCAAGCTCGCCGGGTCCATTTTCATCAGAGGTCAGAGCAATGATGCGCCGCCCGGGGTGCAGATGCGGTCGGACAAGGTCGAGCGGGCGTCCATGCAGCGAGATCGTCGTTACGTCCTGCTGCGGCCAGCCGAGCCGGGAGGCGGCAAGGCTGAAGGCCGAAGGCGCGGGAATGACGCGCATCTCTTGCGCCGCGACACGGCGGCAGAGGGTTGCGCCGACGCCATAGAGAAACGGATCGCCGGAGGCGAGCACGACAACAGGCGTGCCGCGCCGTTCAAGGACGGCATCGATCGAGCGCTCGAACGGGCTCTGCCAGGCAAGTTTTTCGCCCGATATCAGCGATGCGGCAAGCGCGTGGTGCCGCGCTCCGCCGAACACCGCCGGTGCGGTGGCGATCAGCCTCTTCGCCTCCTCGCCCAGCCCTGCTGGACCATCTTCGCCGATGCCGATAATAGTCAGCCAGTGATTGCTGCAAGTGGGAAAGACATCAGACATGGGAAGACTTCGCATCCTGATTCTCGGCGGCACGAGCGAAGCGCGCCTGCTCGCCGAAGCGCTCGCGGCGCGTGATGATTGCGATATTCTGCTGTCGCTGGCAGGACGTACCGAGAAACCGGGCGAGCAGCCTGTTCCGGTCCGTATTGGTGGTTTCGGCGGTGCCATGGCGCTGGCCGACTTTTTGAAAGCCGGCGGCTACGGGCTGCTTATCGACGCCACGCACCCTTTCGCCGAACGAATTTCCGAAAATGCCGCCATCGCGGCTGCGGCCGCCCCTCTCGCTGCGATCGCTCTGCGCCGTCCCGAATGGCAACGCTTGCCGGGCGATCGCTGGCGGGAAGTGCGGAGCATCCCGGCGGCCATCGAGGCGCTCGGCCAATCTCTCCGCCATGTCTTCCTGGCGACGGGCCGGCAGGGCGCTCACCACGCAGAAGTGGCGCCGCAACATCACTATCTCATCCGCAGCGTCGACCCCGTCAAACGGCCGCTTAGGCTTGCGAATGCCGAATACATCCTCGATCGCGGCCCCTTCACGCTGGAAAGCGAATGCACTTTGCTGAGGCAGCATCATATCGATGTCGTCATTGCCAAGAACAGCGGCGGCACCGCCAGCTATGCGAAGATCGAGGCGGCGCGCCTGCTCGGCATCGAGGTGATGATGGTGGCGCGCGCGCCGTCGCCGATCATCACATGGGTCGAAACCGTCGAGGCGGCGCTTGCGGCGGTCGATCACCTCTTTCCTCCCGCCATGAAACGCGGCGTGTAGACCAGGTCGGGCTTGCCGGAACGCGCGACGATCCGCGTTTCGGCGGAGCCGATGATGATGCAGGTCGCCATATCGGCGATCGATGCATCCGCTTTCGATAGCCGCTGCACCGCGACGTGCTCGTTTGCCCGCCCGGCCGCGCGCCCAAAAATCACCGGCGTTGTTGTCGGCAGATGGTCGCGCAGCAGCTTGAAAGCCTCGCCGAGTTGCCACGGCCGCGCCCGGCTGATCGGATTATAGAGCGCGATGACGAAGCCCGCCTTTGCCGCCAGTTCAAGCCGAGTTTCGATGATGTTCCAAGGCTTTAGGTTATCTGATAGCGATATTGCGCAGAAATCGTGCCCAAGCGGCGCCCCGGCTCTTGCTGCCACCGCCAGCATCGCCGTGACGCCGGGAAGCACGGTAAGATCGACGGCGCGCCACGCCGCCGGCCCGTTCTCGATCGCCTCGCAGACGGCAGCGGCCATGGCGAATACACCGGGATCGCCGCCGGAGACGATGCAGACGTTGGCGCCATCCGCTGCCATGGAAAGCGCCGCCCCTGCCCTGTCGAGCTCCTCGCGATTGTCCGACGCATGCCGCAGCTGATCGGAGCGGAGCTGCAGCCGTTCGAGATAAGGTCCGTAGCCGAAGAAATCCGTCGCCGCATCGACGGCGGCCAGCGCTTCCGGCGTCATCTGCTCGGGATTGCCGGGACCGGTGCCGATGACGAAAAGCCTGCCACTCATCGGCTGCCCTCCCAGCCCGGCACCAGCACGAGCGAGAAATAGGGCGCATCGCCGTCGCTCCTGTCGGCAAGCTTTTCCATCGCCGCGTTCGCCATGGTGCCGCGCTCGACATACAGGGCGTCCGTAAGCCGGCCGGCTGCCGAAAGCGCCCGGCGGATTTTCGGCAGATTGCGGCCGACCTTCATGATGACGGCAGCTTGGGTATCGACAAGGCGCCGCGTCAGTTCGTCCTCGGCCATCGTACCGGGCAGTACGGAAAGCACGTCGTCGCCCTGGACGATCGGCATGCCGGCCAGCGACCAGCAGCCCGACATGGCGCTGATGCCGGGGATCACTTCAGTGGGGTAGTGCGTGGAAAGCCTGACGTGCAGGTGCATATAGGAGCCGTAGAAGAGCGGGTCGCCTTCGCTGAGAACGGCGACGGTCCGCCCGGCGTCGAGATGCCCGGCGATGTCTCTTGCAGACCGGTCGTAGAACTCGGTGATCAGGCTCTGATAGCGTTCGTCATTCTTGTCGATCTCGGTGGTGACGGGATAGTAGAGCGGCAGCAGAGTGACCCAAGGTTTCAGCAGCGGCTCGACGATCGCCTTGCCGTTACCGCCCCTGCCCTGCTTGGCAAAGTAAGCGATGACTTCCGCGCGTTCGATGGCGCGCACGGCCTTGAGGGTCAGAAGCTCGGGATCACCGGGACCCGTGCCAACGCCGATGAGACGGCCTGGTGTCGTCATAGGCCCGGCCTCGCCAGCGCATTAATGGCGGCAGCCGTCATGGCGCTGCCGCCGAGCCGGCCGCGCACGATGGCGAAGGGAACGCCATAGGAATTTTCTGCCAGTGCATCCTTCGATTCGGCTGCGCCGACGAACCCGACGGGCATGCCGAGGATCGCCGCGGGTTTAGGCGCGCCGTCGCGCAGGAGTTCGAGCAGATGGAAGAGCGCGGTCGGCGCGTTACCGATCGCGACGATGCTCCCGCCGAGCCGATCGAGCCAGAGATGCATGGCGGCGGCCGAGCGTGTATTGCCGATCTCGCGTGCGAGCTCCGGCGTTGCGGGATCGCGCAACGTGCAGATCACCTCGTTCAGCGCCGGCAGCCGCGCCCGCGTGACGCCATGCGACACCATTTCCGCATCGCAGAAGATCGGCGCGCCGGCCTTCAGCGCATCGCGTGCGGTGCTGACGAAATCGGTGGAAAAGAGGAAATTCTTCGCCGCTTCCACGAGCCCGCAAGCATGAATCATGCGAACGGCAATTTCAGCCTCGTCTTCGGTGAAAAGCGAAAGATCGGCCTCGGCGCGGATGATCGCAAAGGAACGCTCGTAGATCGCGTCGCCGCTGCGGATGTAATCGTAGTCTGGCATTCTTATTCCTGTCGCGGCACCTTCGAAACGCCGGTTGCGCCAAGCCGTGTAAGGCAGGCGGCGGCCGATTCGCCAGCGTTCCTGTTGTCTTCGATGAACCGGGCGAGCCTCTCTATAGCGAAATCGATCCGACTGCCAGCGATCCGTTCATCCGGCAGATCTGAAGCGAGCCCGTTGAGAATGAGACCGAAACCATCCGCCGATCCGGTCAGCGTCAGCGCCGGCCCGGCATGGGCGCAGCCTTTCGAACAGCCGGAGAGATGGAACGTCAGAGATCCGTCGAAGAGAACGGGTGCTGCGGTAATGAGCCGGTGCGCCAGGGCTCTCGTCTCGTAAAAAGCGGAGCCGCAGGCGCCGGCGCCGGCGCAGGCAGCGACATATTCGCTTTTCTCGCCGGGTTGCACGGTGAAGCCATGTTTGCTCGAAGTTATCTGCAGAGCCGGCGCGGCCCCTGCCGGAAAGCCGGTGAAGAAGAAGCCGCGGCCGGGCGCAAGTCGGATAGCTGTTGCGCCGTGAGCTGTTGCGTCGTCGAGCAGGGCGGTCAAATCGGGGGCCCGCATCTGGCCGAATTCCGGCCGCACACCAAGCACGTGTTTTCCGTCCTTCAGCCGGTGCAAGCCGGAAAGCGGCGTCTGTTTTTGATGTGACGGAAGAAATCGGATGATGTCCATGGCGGGAAAGCGCGCCCGCAGAAGGGCCGGATCGATATCCCTCGCTCGCAGGCTCTGCCTGACCGCCAGCAGATCGAGAATTTCGCCAACGGCCGATATCGCCGCTTCTGCTGCACCCTTAGCCACAGGCGTTGCCGTCTCGTCGTCGCCGTTGATCGCTACGAGCCATTGTGCCCCGGGCTGTGCGACGATACGGATATCGGCCGAGAGCGCCGACAAACCGAACGCTCCGCCGCCGTCGATAATGAGGGAGAGTTTTGGCGCGAGCCGCGGCGAGGCGAGCAGCTTTACGAGCTTGCTGCGCAAGGTCTTTTCCAGTGCTGCTGGATCGCCTGTCTCCTCAGGATCGATACCGTGCAGTGGCGATATTTCGATTGCCGGCCCGTCCGGCACGGCGATCCCGGCGGCATCGATATCGGCGGCGAGCCGCTTGACGGTTTCAGCCCGCAGTCCGCGGATCTGCAGGTTGCCGCGGGCGGTGATTTCCAAGATGCCGTTTCCATGCTCTGCAGCCGAGCGGGCAAGCGCTGAGAATTGCGCTAGCGTCAAGGCGCCACCGGCCGGGCGCAGCCTTACGAGCAAACCATCGCCGGTCGGCAACGGTGCGGCAAGGGCGGGGCAGGCGCCGCGCGGGCGTGGCTTCGCTGGCGGCCGATCATCGAGATCCGCCTCGCCTGTCCCGTCGATTGCCTTGGCGGCCTTCGTGCCCATTCTCAATCCTCTGATCATCTCTTACATGATCGCGGCCGGTGCGGCAAAACACGACGGCGACGGCTAGTCCTCGAAGTCGCGTCCCTTGCGTAAGAGATATATGTCCATGATCCAGCCGTGCCGCTGTCTCGCCTCGGAACGCACCGCCTGAATATCGGCGGCGATGTCTGCGAGCCGTCCCGATCGGATGATCTCGTCCCCGGTGCCGAGATAGGCGCCCCAGAAGATCTCGGCGTCGGCATCATCGATCTTCGTAAAAGCCTGTTCGCCATCGAGCATGATGACTGCGCTGCCGCCTCGAAATCCATCCCGCGCCAGCCGCCGCCCGGTGGTGATCTCAACCGGCTTGCCGACGAGGTTGAGCGGGATTTTGTGACTGGCGGCCAGAGCCTGGATACTGGTGATGCCTGGAACGACGCAGTAATCGAAATTAATGCTGTTTGCTTTCCGCACGCGCTCGATGATGCGGATCGTGCTGTCGTAAAGACTGGGATCACCCCAGACGAGAAAGGCGCCGGTGCCGCCGTCCGGGAGGCCCGAGATCAACTCTCTATAGATATTGGCGATCTCGCCGTGCCAGGAATCGACGCTTTGCGAGTAGCTTCTGTCTGCGGTCTGCCTTTGCGGCACCGCGAATTCCACGATTCGGACAGCTGGCCGAGTGAGGTAGCGCTCGCAGATCTCCCGCCTGATCTCGGCGAGCTCTTCTTTGCCGGCGCCCTTGAGCGGCAGGAAGATCACGTCGGCAGCGTTCATGGCGTTGATCGCCTGTATGGTGACGTGTTCCGGATTGCCCGTGCCGATTCCAATTATATTGATATGCTTCAAGCGGATCTTCCCCGTGAGTCCAAGCGGTCTTGCCCAAAAATCGGGCGGGCCGCAAGGGCGGACAGGGAGTTGGCCGCGGCCAACTCGGCCCGCCACGACGGCTTGACCCCTATTGTTGCCGTAACTCCCGAATCGTGTCACTTTCGATACGCTTTTTGACGCTATGTTGACAGAAAAGCGCATCGAAAAGGATTGGGTGTTTTGGACAACATTAGCGTATCGACGACAGACGTGCGGATCGAGCGGCATGCGAACCAGCTTTCGCGGCAACTGAAGCTTCTCCGCGACAAGCTGTTTCCGCCGCTTGCGCAGAAGACGCTGCGCACATTCTCCTCCGGCGAAGCCGCCCAGATGATCGGCGTTTCCGATGGTTATCTTCGCCAGCTTTCGCTGGATGGCAAGGGGCCGCAGCCGGAGCTTTCCTCAAATGGTCGACGCTCCTATACGCTCGGGCAGATCAATGAATTGCGCCATTACATGGCGAACCTCAAGCCGAAGGATGCGCTGAGTTATCTCCCGTGGCGTCGCCCCGGCGAAAAGCTGCAGACGGTCGCCGTCACCAATTTCAAGGGTGGTTCGGCCAAGACAACGACGACGCTCTATCTGGCGCAATATCTGGCACTGGAGGGGTACCGGGTTCTGGCGATCGATCTCGATCCGCAGGCCTCGCTCTCCTCCATGCTGGGCGTGCAGCCGGAATTCGATCTTTCCGACGGCGATACGCTTTATGGGGCCATTCGCTACGATGCGGCTCGTAAGCCGCTGAAGGAGATTGTCCGCAAGACCTACTTCGACGGACTCGATCTGGTGCCCGGCAATCTCGAACTGATGGAGTTCGAGCATGAGACGCCGCGGGCGCTCAATGATCGCCAGAAGCCGGCCGAGCTGTTTTTCCGCCGCGTCGGCGTCGCGATTGCCGAGGTCGAGGCCGATTACGACGTGGTGGTGATCGACTGCCCGCCGCAGCTCGGCTACCTCACCCTCGGTGCCGTTTGCGCTGCCACGTCGCTGCTCATCACCATCCACCCGCAGATGGTCGATGTTGCCTCCATGTCGCAGTTCCTGTTGATGACGTCGGATCTTCTCTCTGTGGTTCGCAGGGCCGGCGGCGACCTGCAGCACGACTTCATCAAATATGTCGTCACCCGCCACGAACCCTTTGATGCGCCGCAGTCGCAGATCGTCGCGCTGCTGCGCAGCCTGTTCGGTGACGACGTGCTGACGGCAACCATCCTCAAATCAACGGCAATCGCCGATGCCGGGCTGACGAAGCAGACGCTTTACGAAATTGAGAAGGGGCAGGTGCGCCGCTCGACGTATGACCGGGCGCTGGAATCTGTCAACGCTGCCAATGGCGAGGTTCTTGCCGGCATTCACAAAGCCTGGGGCCGCACATGAGCAGACGCGATCGCCTGAAAGGCTTGTTCGACGATACGGCGCAGGAGTTGGCCGCGGCCAACTACGAGGAGCCGTCTTCGCGCGGATCGGCCGGGCCGGTGCGGACAATGGCGCTGACCCTCGGCCGCATGGAGGAAGAGAGCAGGGCGATGCAGGAGGCTTTGCTCTCCGGCGAGCGAATCGTCGAACTCGATCCCGATCTGATCGATTCTTCCTTCGTCCGCGACCGCCTTGCCGACCAGCCGCTCGATCTTGAGGACGAGCTGGTGCAGTCGATTGCCGACAATGGCCAGGAAGTGCCGATCCTTGTTCGGCGACATCCCGAAGTCGGCGAGCGTTACCAGATCGCCTACGGCCATCGCCGGCTGCAGGCCGTCAAGCTGCTCGGACGCAAGGTGCAGGCGATCGTCCGTCAGCTCGACGACACCGATGTCGTTATTGCGCAGGGCATCGAGAATTCTGCGCGCCGGAACCTTTCCTATATCGAACGCGCCGTCTTCGCTCTCAATCTCGAGCTCAAGGGTTTTGAGCGTCCTGTCATCATGAAGGCGCTGTCTACAGACAAGACGGAGCTATCGAAGCTGTTGTCGGTCGCCAAGGCCATTCCGGCCGAAATCATCAGGTCGGTGGGGGCCGCGCCCGGTATCGGACGACGCAAGTGGATGGCGCTTGCCCAAGACTGGAATGGGACGGCGGCGCCGCGGCTTGCGAAGCTTATCGCCTCGGATGGGTTCAGGGCGGAGGAGAGCGACCGCCGATTCGAGCTTCTGGTCGCCGAACTCGCCAGGAAAGAGGCGAAGCCGGAGCCCTCCGAATATGACTGGAAGCCGAAGAACGGCGGCAAGATTGCCGGCCGAATCAGACGCGCCGGCAATTCCTTCACGATCGCGTTGAAAACAGGCGATGCGCCGGATTTCGGCGCTTACATTTCACGCCGTCTCGATGAGCTTTACGAAGCCTATCAGGCCGGCAAGTTGCAAGCAGGAGAGTAGGCCGCAAAAGAAAAAAGCCTCCGAACGTTGCCGTCGCGGAAGCCTTTCTCATATCTGGACAATCTGAGAATCGCACTTCCTCGAATCAGTGTCAAGCATCTTCGGCATCCTTTTGGGTGGTAGATTTCTTTTGCCTTGAAAAAAGGTGAGGGACATGGAGCCTCAATATGTATCGACGCCCTTCGGGCGGCGATCGATGACGCTTGGCATGCTGGCAAGTCAGGAAAGCGCCAGCAGGATCGATGCGGACGCATCGGTCGACAAATGGAAGATCTTTCGCGCGCTCTGCGAAGCAAAGAGCATGATCGGCGTGTCCGACCGTGCGCTTGCCGTTCTCAACGCGCTGTTGACCTTCTATCCGAAGAACGAGATTGCCGAGGCCAACGGTTTCGTCGTCTTTCCGTCGAATGAGCAGTTGTCGCTGCGCACCCATGGCATGGCCGGAACGACGCTGCGGCGAAATCTGGCGATGCTGGTGGAGGCAGGCCTGATCATCCGGCGCGACAGTCCGAACGGAAAACGTTTTGCCCGCCGCAACGGCGAGGGCGGGCTTGGGGAAGCCTTCGGCTTCAGCCTGGCGCCACTCCTCGTGCGCGCTCGCGAGATCGAAGCCCAGGCGGCGCAGGTGCTTGCCGACAAGCTTGAATGGAAGCGTCTGAGGGAACGGCTGAGCCTTTGCCGGCGTGATATCGCCAAGCTCATCGAGATCGCGCTGGAAGAGGAAATTGCCGGCGAATGGATCGAGATGCAGCAGCATTTCAATCGCCTCTCGGCAAGCCTGCCCCGCCGCCCATCGACCGCGGAGATCCGGAGTCTGCTGACCGATCTCGAAGCTTTCCGCGAACTGATCGTCAAGACGCTGGAATCGAAGACAAAAGCAAAAAAAACAGACGCCAATGACAGCCAAAACGGTCGGCACATACATAATTCAAACCCACACCCCACATCTGAACTTGAACCAAGCTTCGAAACGAAGCAGGGCGCAAAGCCGGAGGAAGAACCGCGGCCGTGGCGGGAGCCACCGAAATCCTTCCCCCTTGCCATGGTGCTGCAGGCCTGCCCTGAGATTGTTGCCTACGGGCCGGGTGGCGGGATCGGCAGTTGGCGGGATTTGATGGTCGCCGCCGTCGTCGTCCGTTCCACCCTCGGCGTCAGTCCCAGCGCCTACCAGCAGGCCTGCGATGTCATGGGGCCGGAAAATGCTGCCACGGTAATCGCCTGCATTCTCGAACGCGGCGGCCATATCAATTCGGCGGGCGGCTATCTGCGCGATCTGACGCGACGGGCGGAGCGCGGTGAATTCTCGCTCGGTCCGATGCTGATGGCGTTGATGCGGGCCAATGGTCCGATGGCGAGAAAAACCGGATGACCGCCCCAAAAGCTTCGCGTCAGTTGCAGAGGTTAAAGGGATTGTGGATCGGCGATCTTCTTCGCTTCCTGTTGAAATAAACCGTTAACCATGTCATAGATGGCGGAAGGAAATGGCTATTTTGCTTCCATTTGTGAAAAACCATAAAGCTTAACAATGCGCTATGATATCGACGGTGTAATGCTTCAAACCCTGCTTCCATTGCTTGCCGCGGCGGAGGATGCGGTGGCGCGACTGGACGAGCGGGTGTTGCGTTCGTCGGTTGGTGAGGGATTTGCTGAACGCAGTCACTTTTTCGATGCCGCAGGTGCGTTATGGGTCGCCGGCGAGCTCGTTCATGTCGAGGATCTCGTTCTGCACGACGCGCATATGGATAGCCGCGCTCCTAGCCACGAGCTGACGATCGCCCATTCGGTGCTGCGGACGCGTCGGCGCATATGGACCGGCGAACCGTCCTGGGCTCTCGGCGCCTCGGGGCTGGCAACGCTGACAGCGACCACAGGGGAAGGGGAGGGCCTCACTCAGGAAGCCAAGAGCCGGGCGGCTGCGGTCGAGGCCGACGATGAGGGCGAGGATGAAGACGCGCCGCTCGCCGCCGAAATGGCCGAGATCGATGCCATTCTTGCCCGCTCGCAGAAGCTCATCGACATCCATACGGGCAAAGCGCCGCCCGGCGAGGCGGCCGCAGTATCACCGGCCAAGCGCAACGATGACCCTCTCGGCCTGCTTGGCGACGAGGAATGGGATGAGGAGCAGCGGCTTTCGGAGTGGCGGTGCGTGCTGCCCCTGGCCGACAACCTGCCGCCGGTTCTAGGCGCCGTGATCCTGTTCGAAGCCTGGGACAGGATCGAGCCGTTGCGGCGTCAGCATTGGCTCGGCGGGCTTCTGGTCGAAAGCTACCTGCGCGCCCGCGGCAAGGTCGCTTCGCATCTCTTTTCCTTTTACGGCGGGCTGAAATTGGTGCGCCACGAGCGGCGTCGGGCCCGTGACCGGGTGACGCGGCTGCAAGCTTTTGTCGAAGCGATGCAGCTGGCTGCGGCGGCCGGCCTCAAGGAAATCGACCGGTTATCGCTGGCCCGCACGCAAATGGAGCTGCGCTTTCGCGGCCGTCGCTCGAACAGCAGCCTGCCGGAGCTTGCCGATTTCATCCTGTCGCGGCCGATGGTGTCGGCAGCGATGATCGCCCGTCAGCTGCGCATCACACCGCGCGGCGCGCTGAACCTCGTCAACGAGATCGGCATTCGTGAAATCACCGGCCGCGGCCGCTATCGCGCCTGGGGCATCATCTGAAATAAAAAACCGGCCGGGTGGACCTCCGGCCGTACCTTTGGGAGTGAGCGCCCGGTCTGCCATCCTGTCACAGATTGCAGACCGGACGCTCTTGCGCTTCCATTGCCCCCAGAAGCGCGGTCCTATTCCCGCTCGCCGGTGAAGTTGAGCAGAAGCTGGAAGATGTTGACGAAGTTCAGGTAGAGCGAGAGCGCACCGAAAACGGCAAGCTTCTGGTTCGATTCCTGATCGTAATTTTCCGAATATTGTTCCTTGATGTTCTGCGTGTCGTAGGCGGTCAGGCCGACGAAGACGACGATGCCGATCACCGAGATGGCAAACTGCAGCGCGCTCGAACCCAGGAAGATGTTGACGATGGCGGCGATGATGATGCCGAAGAGACCCATCATCAGGAACGAGCCCATCTTCGAGAGGTCACGCTTGGTGGTGTAGCCGTAAAGGCTGGTGGAGCCGAACATGGCCGCGGTGATGAAGAAGGTCTGGGCGATGCTCGTCTTGGTGAAGACCAGGAAGACGGAGGCAAGCGACAGGCCCATCACGGCGCAGAAGGCCCAGAAGGTGATCTGAGCGGTGCTCGCCGACATCGTCTGGATGCGGAAGGAGAAGAAGAAGACGAAGGCGAGGGGCGCGAGCATCACCACCCACTTCAGCGGTGAGCCGAAGATCGGGACATAAAGCGCCGGCGTCGAGCCGACGATGAAGGCAACGATGCCGGTGATGACGAGGCCAAGGCCCATATAGTTGTAGACGCGCAGCATATGCTGACGCAGACCCTCGTCGAAAAGGGCCTGTGAGCCGGCGACGGCTCCATAGCGGGGATTGATCGGGTTCATGCTGATCTCCTCGGTTTGAACTAGTAGAGCGAGCGGGCGAGCCGTTCGGCCGCCTGATCGAGATTGAGGCCGCTATCGTCGGCGATCAGCGCATAGGCGACGTCGCCGATCTGCCAATAGGCGGCTTCTGCTTTTTCGAGTGCGAGATGGCTCACCTGCCGGACCTCGAAGGCTCCCGGCCGGACGGCGAAAAGCGACAGCCGTTTTCCATCGGCCACCGTGATCGCCATCTCGACGCTCGGTCCGAATTCGGACGGGAATATCTGCACGTCGGCGATCTTCCAGTCTTTCGGCAACTCAGGCATGACGATCGCGGTGGCGGCGCGGATGTCCTCGGCGCTATAGCTGGTCGGGGTCTGCGAAGGCATCGAGGCGCGAAGGGCCGCGGTCTGATAGGCGCGGACGGCATCCTCGACATAAGCAGGCGCCGGAACGGAAGCCGCCACCTCGGTCGCCGAAAAAGCGCCGAAGGAATTATGCGCCACCCAGCCGGCGGTGACCAGAATGCCGACGGCGGCGATGCGCTGCATGGAATGAAGGATACGGCCATAGGAAAGGCCGCGCTCCAGCCGGCGGGCGGCATCGCGGGTCTCAGGACGGCCGAAGGCATTTTCGCCGGCAAGCGCCAAGCGCAGCTCACCTTTCATGCTGAGATCGGCCATGACCTTGGCGGCAATCGCCGGATTCTCCGAGAGATAGGACTCGACCTGAATACGGCGGGCGACATCGAGCTCGCCATCCACATAGGCATCGAGATCGGCATCGATGATCGGATCAACTGCTTTCATTGCCGCTCCCTCCGATTAATTTGAGATGCGAAACGCGCGGCGTCTTCTCCTCGAATTCGCGCAGTTGCGCCCGGGCACGGGAGATGCGCGACATCAGGGTGCCGATCGGAATACCGAGCGCATTGGCGGCTTCCTGATAGGAAAGGTCTTCGATGGCAACGAGATGCAGCGCCTCGCGCTGTTCCTCCGGCAGGTCGAAGAAGGCGTCGCGCACCTGCTGCAGGCGCACCGCATGTTCCTGGCCGGCCGGCAACGACTGCTCGCCTTCGACAGCCGCTTCGTCGTGGCGACGCGTCAGCGACCGGTTCCGGCGAAGACGATCGATATGGACATTGTGCAGGATGGAAAGCAGCCAGGTGCGCAGATTGCCACCGCTTCGGAAGCTTTTTCTCTTCTCTAAGGCGCGCACCAGAGCATCATGCACCAGATCCTCCGCCTCATCCGAGTTGCGCACCAGGGAGCGCGCATAGCGCCGCAGCGCTGCAAGCTGTCCGATGACATCGAAGGGGCGGTCTTTGCGTTCCATGCTTGAGTATACGCAACCGCTGCGGATTTTATTCCCGGCGGCATAAAAAATGATGCGGGGAAATACCACCCGTCAGCGCATGCCCTTAAATCGGCGATTGTTTATGACAATTACATGACAGATCATCACCCCGCTGATTTGCAGGGACGATATAGGATGTAGGAAAAGAAGCGGGTCTACGAAGCTCTCGTGGACGGCGCCATGGAAGGGCTAACGGGTGAGGCACTCTATGATTTCGTCAAGGCGCGATGCCCGAAAGCCACCAGCAAGAAGATCGTCAGAGCTTCGCTTCTCGCTCTGACCGATCCTCATCTCAAAGACCGCAATATTCTCGACGTGATTTACGCGCTTGCGATCAAGCACCGCCTCGATGAGGGCGCGTTTGACGACGGCGACGATGAGCCCGCCGAACTGGCGCCGTTCCAGACGGTGAGCTAGAGCCTTCCGGCTTTCCCAGGATGGTCAGCGACCGTCCGAGAGCTCTTCGAGAATCGGGCAATCCGGTCGGTCGTTGCCATGGCAGGCATGCACGAGGTGCTCGAGGGTGCGGCGAAGTTCCGTCAGCTCGCGGATCTTGCGGTCGATTTCTCCGAGTTTCGTCTCGGCAATGTCCCTGACATCGGCGCTCGCCCGGGCTCTGTCCTCATAAAGCGCCAGCAACTGCCGGCATTCCTCGACGGAAAAGCCGAGGCCGCGCGAACGCTGCAGGAAGCGCAGCTTGTGAACATCGGCCGCAGTATAGTCGCGATAGCCGTTTCCGCCCCTTTCGGGGCGGATCAGGCCAATATCCTCGTAGTAGCGGATGGTCTTCGAAGGCAGGCCGGACCGCTCAGATGCTTCGCCGATGTTCATGGCCGTCTCCTATAATTTTGCAAAGCGCAGTCTCAGCGCATTAGCGATCACCGATACGGACGAGAGGCTCATCGCCGCCGCCGCGATCATCGGCGAGAGCAGCAAGCCGAAAACGGGATAGAGGATCCCGGCAGCGACCGGAACGCCGAGCGCGTTATAGCCGAAGGCGAAGCCGAGATTCTGGCGGATATTGCGCATCGTCGCCTCCGCCAGCCGCCGCGCCCTGACGATTCCATTGAGATCGCCTTTGACCAAGGTAATGCCTGCGCTTTCCATTGCAACATCGGCGCCGGTGCCCATGGCGATGCCGACATCGGCTGTCGCAAGAGCCGGGGCGTCGTTGACGCCGTCGCCTGCCATGGCGATCACCGCGCCCTTGGCGCGCAGTTCCTCGATCAGCGCTTTCTTGCCTTCCGGCAGCACGTCGGCGCGGACCTCGTCGATGCCGAGACTTTTCGCGACTGCCCGCGCCGTGCGCTCGTTGTCGCCGGTCGCCATGATGATCTTTAGCCCGCTGTCGTGCAGCGCCTTGATGGCAGCTGATGTCGTCGGCTTGATCCGGTCGGCGACGGCGACGAGACCGGCGAGCTTGCCGTCGAGGGTCACGAACATCACCGTCTTGCCATCGCCGCGCAGGGCTTCGGTCTTCTCCGATAGCGCCGACGGATCGACGCCGAGATCGGTGAGCAGCGCCGCATTACCGAGTGCCACCTTTGTACCGTCGGCCATGCCTTGGACCCCCTTGCCGGTCTTCGCCTCGAACCCGCTCACCTCCACGAAGGCGGCACCGCGCTCTTCGGCGCCGGCAACGATCGCCTCGGCCAGCGGATGCTCCGAGCCGCGCTCAAGGCTTGCGGCCAGCGACAGCAGCCGGTTCGCCTCGACGCCGCCTGCGGCGACGATGTCGGTGAGCACGGGCTTGCCTTCGGTCAGCGTGCCGGTCTTGTCGACAATCAGCGTGTCGACTTTGGAAAAGCGCTCCAGCGCTTCGGCGTCCTTGATCAGCACGCCTTCGCCAGCGCCGCGCCCGGTCGCGATCATGATCGACATCGGCGTCGCAAGGCCGAGCGCACAGGGGCAGGCGATGATCAGAACGGCGACGGCGGCAAGCAGCGCGTTTGCCAGACTCGGCTCCGGCCCGATCGCTGCCCAGACGACGAAGGCAAGCATGGCGACGGCGACGACGGCGGGCACGAAGAAGGCCGACACCCGGTCGACCGCGCCCTGAATCGGCGCCCGCGAACGCTGCGCCTTGGCGACCATGTCGACGATACGAGACAGCACCGTGTCTGCGCCGACTTTCTCGGCCGACATGACGAGAGAGCCGTTCTTGTTGATCGTGCCGCCGGTCAGCCCGTCGCCCGTCGTCTTCTCGACGGGCAGGGGCTCGCCCGATATCATCGATTCGTCGACCGTCGACTGGCCCTCCAGGACGGAACCGTCCACCGGTACGCGCTCGCCGGGGCGCACGCGCAGCCGGTCGCCGGTCTGGATCTCCTCTACCGGCACGTCCGTCTCACTGCCATCGGCATCAATGCGCCGCGCCGTCTTCGGCGCGAGATCGAGCAGCGCGCGGATCGCCGAGCCGGTCCGCTCGCGTGCCTTCAATTCCAGCACCTGGCCGACGAAGACCAGGGCGACGATGACGGCGGCCGCTTCGAAATAGACAGGCACGGTGGCGCTATGGCCGCGAAAGCTCATCGGGAAAATTCCGGGGACAAGTGTGGCGACGACGCTGTAGAAATAGGCGGTGCCGACGCCGAGGCCGATCAGCGTCCACATGTTCGGGCTGCGATTGACGAGAGAGGCCCATGCGCGGCGGAAAAAGGGCAGGGCGGCCCACAGCACGACCGGCGTTACGAGGGCTAGCTCAATATAGGTTGCCCGTGGTTCGCCGATCGCTTCGCGAAGCGGCAGGCCGAGCATCGGCCCCATGCCGAGCGCCAGCAGCGGCAGGGCAAGACCGGCGCTGACCCAAAGCCGCCTGATGAAGTCGACAAGCTCCGGATTCGGTCCTTCATCGGCCGGAGGAATGCCCATCGGCTCCAGCGCCATGCCGCATTTCGGGCAGTCACCGGGCCGGTCGCTGACGACTTCCGGATGCATCGGGCAGGTATAGAGCGTACCCTTCGGTGCCGGCTTTGCCGCCGGACGGGCGCCGTCGCGATAGGCCGACGGGTCGGCCTCGAATTTGGTTTGGCAAGCGGCCGAGCAGAAGTAGAATTTATCGCCCTCGAATTTGACGAAGTATTTTGCCGTCGAACGATCAACGGTCATGCCGCAGACGGGATCCTTCGCCGTCAGATAATCCTGCGGCTGAGCCGCAAACTTCGTCCGGCAACTCTCGGAGCAGAAATGATAGACACGACCCATGTGGTCGAACGAGGGTTTGCCGGCTTGCGGATCGCCCGTCATGCCGCAGACGGGATCGCGGATGACCACTTCGGTCGCCTTCTCCTGATGATCATGGCCGCAATGGCAGTGACCGTCGCCGTGGCTGTGGTGACGGTGGTCGTGCTTGGTATCCATGACTATCTCCTATGCCCGAAGGGCAGTTGGAGAGGCTTATCCACCTTCCACCAACTGGAAGGTCAAGCACTAAATGTAACGACGACGTCGATTTTATCGAAAACTGCCGCTTCGCGTGTCGCTGTGGTGGCATTGCCGATTTCTCAGGTCCCGCCCAATCCTCAAATCGGGCTGATCAGACCGAGCGGCTGGCTCCCGAGCAGTGCGGCCACCGAAATGCTGCCTCCCGGCTCGATCGTTTTTCCGGTCACGAGATCCGCCTTCAACCCATGAAGAGGGGAGGGGACCGCGATCGCCGTATCTTCCCAGAACTCCGGGCCGGCAAAAAGCACGCCGGGATCGAGCCACCCGAACATCAGCCGCGGGGCGACGGTGATCGCGAATTCGCTGTTGTGCACGCGGGCAAAGGCCAGCACATGATCACGGCGGCTGCCTGTCGTCTTCAACGGCAGATAGTCACCCCGGGCAAAGAGAACCGGGTGCCGCTGGCGCAGCTGCAGGCCGATTGCGATGATGCGCTGCTTCAAGGCCGCCGCCTGAAGCTTGGCGATCGGTCCGGCTTCATCAAGCCAGGCTGCTAGCTGTGCATGATCGACCGGCCGGCGATTGTCGGGATCGACAAGACTGAAATCGAAGCCTTCCGCGCCTTGGTAGATGTCGGGAATTCCCGGCGCGGTCAGCTTGAGCAGCGTCTGCGAAAGGCTGTTCACGTACCCCGCCGCAATGAAGGGCTGCAGCACTCGTTCGAAATCTTCCAGAAAGGCGTCATTGTCCGGCGACACCAGCGCCGCCGCATAGGCGGTGATCGCCTCCTCGTAAGCGTCATCCTGTTCGGTCCAGTCGCTTCGCAATTTCGCCTCGCGCACTGCCTTGACCGCGTAGTCGGTGAAGCGCGCGCGAAGGTCTTCCCTTTGTGCTCTGTCGAATTCCTCCGGCCAGACGCCGGCGAGCGCCTGATACAGCATCCATTCGGTATTCGGTTCCGGCGCCGCACCACCCGGCAGATCCTTCAGCCAGGACAGGTTCATGTCACGCCAACGCTCCACCGCCTGGGCAAAAACGTCCGCGCCCTCGCTCAAGACATAGAGCCGCGCGCGTGCATCCTCGCCGCGTTTGGTGTCGTGAGTGGAGCTTGCCGAAAGCCCGTGCGGCTGCAGCCGCGCCCGCTCGGCCATGCGACGATGGAATCCGTCCGGCCCCTCGGGTGCCTTTCCGGGTTCGCCGCCGACCTCGTTTCCGGCAAGCAGCCTGTTATAGCGGTAGAACAGCGTATCCTCTGTCGCCTTCGCCATGACAGGCCCGCTCAGCTGCTGGAAACGGATCCGGAATTCGTGGGCCACAGGACCTTCGATCTTGCCTTCCAGAAGCTTCAGCACGTGATCGAGCGCGCGCCGGTCGTCGAGAAGCGGCATGACCTGCGATGCGGTCGCGGCAAGGACGGACGAATCCTGCCAGCTCAGCGGACCGCCGTCGCCATAGGTGCGGTAGACGGGGAATGCGATCAGCAGCTCGCGCACGGCGGTGGCGATCTCTTCCCGGTTTACCTCGGGAAAGATGCCCGCTGCCATCGCGACCAGCCTGCCGGTCTCGCCGGCAAAATTGCGCTCGACCATCTGTCGCTTGGCTAGCCGCCGCCCTTCCTCGAAATCGCCCGCCTCGCCGGCGAGGCCGCGATAGGCATCGTCCAATATCCGCAGGCCGCCGGCGTCGATGAAGAGCTCGCCGAGGGCGGCGATGAATTCATATCCGGTGGTGCCGGCGACCGGCCAGCTCTCCGGCAGGACCTCACCCGCCCCGAGGATCTTTTCGACGACAATGTAGGTGTCGGCCCCGACAGCTGCCCTCAGCCTGTCGAGATAGGCCTTGGGTTCGGCAAGCCCGTCAACATGGTCGATGCGCAGGCCCTGCACCTTGCCATGGCGCACGAGTTCGAGCACCAGCCGATGCATGTCTTCGAACACCAAGGGATCCTCGACGCGGATCCCGACCAGTCCGGTCACCTCGAAAAAGCGGCGGTAACTCAGATGCCGCGCCGCTTCCTTCCAATGCATCAGCCGCCAATGCTGCTCGTCGTGCAGGCTTCTCACGAAATCGCGATCGGACGAGACATCCTCGAGTTTCTCCCGAAGGACTGCCTGATCGCCGCCCTCGAAGAGGATGTCGCGCAGAGCGCGGGCGAAGTCCTCGCCTGACGTCACGGCCGCGGCCTCGGCCATTCGGGTTGCGACCGGATTGTCGAGCCGACTTGCGACCGCGCCGTAGCTGCCGGGTTTGACCGGCAATAGCGTCTGAAAATAGGCCAAGGCGAAGTTGCCGTGCATCTCGTCGAGCACGAGGCGCAGTTCGCCTGAAGCCAGCGCCTCTTCGAAATCCTGGCCGAGTTGCGGCAGGGTCAGCGGCTCGCTCCAGTCGATGTCGAAATGGCTGGCATAGGCGCTCTGCGGGCCGAAGGTCAGCACGTCCCGCCACCAGGCGTTATCAGGCGAAGCGGCCATATGGTTCGGAACGATGTCGAGAACCAATCCCATGCCCGCCGAGGCGAGGCGCTCCGTCAGCCGGTCGAACCCCGCGCGGCCGCCAAGTGCCGGATCGATCTCATTGGCGTCGATGACGTCATAGCCGTGAGTCGAGCCGCTGACGGCGGTGAAGATCGGTGAGGCATAGAGATGGCTGATGCCGAGCGTCTTGAGATAGGGAACGAGGTCGCAGGCACGATCGAAAGTCATGCCGTTGCGGAACTGTATCCGGTAGGTCGCCGTCGGAAGAGTCATGAGGCCGTCTGACGTTGGAGGGAGACCTTTTCCAACGGTTGTCGGACTAATTTGGTTCCTTCAGTCGATGAAAACGCCGACACTTGCGGCGCGTCCGGCTGAATCGATGACGGTCAGTTTCGAATAGCCGCCGCCGTCGGGCAGCCATTGCTGGGTGCGACGGCGCGAGAGATCGGGTAAGGGCTTGCCGTTGGCAAGCCACCGGAAGGGCGCACGGCCGCCCTGCAGCTTCAACAGCAGCGGCGACAGATCGCCCCCCTTCGCGCCGAGATCGATATGGGCGCCCTCGGGCGGATAGACGATCTGCGGCGCGGGCTCGCGGCCGGAAGCGACGAGCAGGCCGCTGGCATTCAGCGCAAAACGCCGCTGGCTAATCGGCAGCTCGGCCTGGGCGATGCGCACGGCGCCTGCCGGCGGGCGGGGCAGGGGCGTGGTGGCGATGCCGGATTTGGCGAAAGCCTCGAACAGGATCGGCGCGGCGGTGCCATAGCCGGTCAGACCGGGCACGGCGCTGTTATCAGGCCGTCCGACCCAGACGCCGAGCACATACCGGCCGTCATAGCCGACCGACCAGGCGTCGCGATAGCCGTAGCTCGTGCCGGTCTTGTAGGCGATGCCGCGCTGCGGCGCGCCGGCGGGAGGAATGACGCCCGAGAGAATATCGGCGACGTTCCAGACGGCGATCGGCTCCAGCAGCGGTTCGCCGTCGATTTTGGCCGGTGTGCCGGTAACACCGTCGCCGAGCCGTGCCGGCTGGCCGCGGTTGGCGAGCGCCGTATAAAGCTGCACCAGATCTTTCAGCGTGAGGCCGACGCCGCCGAGACCGATCGCCAGTCCGGGTGTCTCGTTCGACGGCAGGGCCGGGCGCACCTCGGCGCGGCGGAAGCGCACCAGCAGCCGCGACGGCCCGACGGCGTCGAGCAGCTTGACGGCCGGCACGTTCAAGGAGAGCTGCAAGGCCTCGCGCACGGTGACATCGCCCTGATAACTCATGTCGAAATTGCGCGGCCGGTAGCCGAAGAAATCGGCGGGCCGGTCTTCGATGATCGTCTCCTGGGAAACGAGGCCCTGCTCGAAGGCGAGCCCGTAGATGAAAGGCTTCAGCGTCGAGCCGGGCGAACGGTTGACGCGGGTCATGTCGATCCAGCCGGAGCGGCTGGCGTCAAAATAATCGGCAGAGCCGACCTCGCCGACGATCGCACCGGTCTGCGCATCCGCCATTACCATGGCGAGCGAAAGCTTCGGGCCGAGTTTCGTCGTCGCGGCGCGCGCGACGGATTCCAGCCCCTGCTGCACCTGCTTCTTCAACGTCGTCCGATGCTTGAGGACCAGAGGCTCCTTGCGCAATGCGGCTTCGCCGACATGGGCGGCAAGGGCAGGCAGTTGCAGGCGCCGCGATGGAATGGCGACAGCTTCGGCCCGTTCCGCCTCGCCGTCGCCGATGGCCTCGGCCACTGCGACGCGGTCGAGCACGCGCTTGCGCGCCTCCTGTGCCGCCTCGAGATTGCGGTCCGGCCGCCGCCGTTCCGGCAATTGCGGCAGGGCGACGAGCAGCGCCGCCTCGGCCACTGTCAGGCGGCGCGGCTCCTTGCCGAAATAGGCAAGGCTTGCGGCGCGCACGCCCTCGAGGTTGCCGCCATAGGGCGCATGCGTCAGATAGAGGTCGAGGATCTCTTCCTTCGACAGCCGCCGTTCGATCTGCACGGCGCGTGCGAGCTGCAGAAGCTTTGCTGAAAACGAGCGTTCGGCGCGCGGCTCGATTAGCCGGGCCACCTGCATCGAAAGCGTCGAGGCGCCGGAGACGATGTGGCCGTTGCGGACGAACTGCAGGCTGGCGCGCCCGAGCGCCCAGATATCGATGCCGCGGTGATCGTAGAAACGCTGATCCTCATAGGCAACAAGCATGCGCAGAAATTGCGGATCGACGTCGGCGACCACAGTCTTCAGCCGCCAACGGCCCTCCGGCGTCGCGAAAGCGCGCAACAGCTGCCCATCGGCATCCAGCACCTCGGGTGAAACCACAGCCGCCTTGTCGAGCGGCGGCGGAAAGGCGCGGTCGGCGGCGTCGAGCACGAGGAGAGCCCCGACGGCAAGAAGGATGCCGGCGGCGGAGCCGATCGCGAGCTTGTGCCACAGCCTCATTTTTGCGCTGCTACGACCTCCATCTTGCCGGTCGCCGTGCGGGCCGAAAGCTCCGGCCGGTACATGTCCTCGACGCTTGCCGCCGGGTGGTCGTAGGTGCCGGGGGTGACGGCGCGCACGACATAGGCGACGTTGAATTCACGCTCGTCGCCCGGCGCGCGGTTGAAGGCGGCGACAAAGCGGTCATAACGGAACTCGGTATGGGCGGCTGATATTTCGCCGATCCAGTCGAGATTCGTCATCTGGGCGCTGTCGACGAGATTCGGATTGTCGATCTCGAAGCCGGCCGGCAGAAGGTCGGTGATGACGATGCGCGATTGCCAGTCATTGGTCTCGCGCACGTGGATTACGACCACGTAGCGCTCGTTCTGCTTCGCCTCGCTGATATTGGCCCCCTCGCCGTCGAGCGTGTAATAGCTGCGCTCGATGAGGAAGCCGTCGCCGCCGGCCGGCAGCGGCACGGTGGGGGCGGCGACTGTGGTGACGACAGCGGAGACGGAGTCGTTCGTTTGGTTGGTCAGCGTCAGCGGATGATCGGCGAGCGCATCGCCGGTCATGCGTGCCATATAGGCGCCGCTGTGGGCGGCGCCATTGACATCGATCTTCAGACCGTCATCACCGCCCTGGAGGGCGCGCGCGGCAAGCAGCATCCAGGCCTCTTCCTGGGTGCTCTTATATTTGCTGCGGCCCCATTCCTTGGCAACGGCCTTGGCGAGATCCGGGATGACAGGCGGTACCGGCCGGCTTTCGGCGGCGAGCGCCAGGATCGCCGCACCGTCGCGCAGGATCGTGCCGTAATCGGTGCGTGACAGGTTGACGCGCGACACCATCGATTGCTGCGACATCTGCAGCGCGTCGATGAAAATATTCTTCGAACGCTGGGCGTCGCCATAAAGCGCCAGTGCGGCGGCGATATGCGCCTTGGCAAGCGGCGTCGGGAAGTCGTTGATCATCGTGTCGGCATAATAACGCAGATCGCTGATCGCGGCCTTCTTGTTGCGGGCGAGAACATAGATGGCATAGGCGATCTGGTCGCCCTGGCCCTTGATGTCGGTGGTGTAGGAGAGCGTGTTCTGCAGGTTTTCAAGCGCCTGCACGAAGGCCTTTTCCGGCACGTCATATTTCATTTCGCGGGCCCGCGTCAGGAAATCGGTGACGTAGGAATCGAGCCAGACGTCGCCGGAATCCGGACCCCAGAGGCCGAAGCTGCCGGCCGAGGCCTGGTAGGAGAGCACCCGATAGATCGCGTCCTGCACTCTGCTGTGAACGTCGTCATCATTTTCGATGCCGGCCTGTTTCGCCACTTCGGCGAAGTAGAGCAGCGGTAGCGCCCGGCTGGTGGTCTGCTCGGCGCAGCCGAAGGGGTAGCGGTCGAGCGTCATCAGCAGCGCCGGAATGTCGAAGGCCGCCGAACGGGTGACGTTGACGCTGATCGAGGCGCCGGGCAGCACGCTGTCGGCCAACAGGTTCTTGTCCACCGTCAGCTTGGCGCCCGGCTTCAGCGCCAGCACCCTGCGCTGGGTGATCGGCAGGGATGAGGGGCGCACCGGCACGTCGACGACCTGGTCGAGCGAAAGGCCGGAGGCGTCCGAAAGGTTGATCAAGACGCTGCCGGCGCCCGGCTGATTGCCGATGAGCGAAAGCGTCAGTTCGGATTTCCCCCCGGCTTCGAGGCGGATTGTCTGCGTGGCGGAAGCCTGCTCGATGCCGATGGCGTCGTTGCCGGTCAGCTGCAGCTTGTAGTCGCCTGCCGGCGCATCGGTATTAGCGATGTCGAGGCGCAGATTGGCCTTGTCGCCGGGAGCGAGGAATTTCGGCAGGCTCGCCGTCACCACCACGGGATCGCGGATGATGACGTCCTTGACGCCGTGGCCGACGCCCGTCTTCGACCAGGCGATCGCCATGACGCGCGCTGTGCCGTTGAACTGCGGAATGTCGAAGGAGACCTTCGCCTTGCCCTCGGAGTCGAGCTTGACCGGGCCGGAGAAGAAGGCGACAAGCTTCTGCGTCGGCGGGCTTGCCTGCAGCGCAATGGCGCCACCGTCGCCGCCGGTCCTGAGCTTGCCGGTCGCGCCGAGCGAGCCGTCGATCAGCCTGCCATAGAGGTCGCGGATCTCGAGGCCGAGCTGACGCTGGCCGAAATACCAGTCTTCTGGGTTCGGCGGTTCATAACGCGTCAGATTGAGAATGCCGACATCGACGGCGGCAACCGTCACGTAGGCATCCTCGTTGGCGCCCGCGCCGGTCACCTGCAGGCCGATGTCAAGCGGTCCGCGCGGCAGCATCTTTTCCGGCGTATCGAGCTTAACCTGCAGCGCGCGCTGTTCGGGATCGACCTTCAGCCATTTGATGCCGATCGAGCGCATCGGCATGTGACTGTCCTGCGCGTCGCCAGGGCGGAAGAGCGTTGCCGTGACATAGGCGCCGGCGCCCCAGTTTGCCGTGACCGGGATGTCGATCTCGCCGCCGGTCTCGCCGATCGTGGCGTTCTCTACGGCGACGAGCTTTTCGGTTCCGGCCGTCACCATCAGTTCGCCGCCATAGCGCGACGTGATTTTCAGCTTGGCTGTTTCGCCGATCTTGTAGCTGTCCTTGTCGAGGGCGATTTCCAGGCCATCCGGCGTTTCGGTCGAGGTCGAGGCAACGAACCAGCCGGCGTCGAATTCGGCGCTGGACGTCGGGCCATCGGCATCAGGGCTTTCCACTTCGAGGCGGTAGCGGCCCCAGGTTACCGGCACGGAAATCTTGCCGCCATCCATCGTCGCTTCGACGCTGCCGTTGGAAACCTGCTCGGCGGTATAGACCGGCTCGTATTTCCAGGCCGTCCCTTCGCGGTACCATTGGTATTCGCGGTTGAGGCTGTAGAACTTCCAGCGCAGGTCCTTCATCTCCTGCTTCTGTCCGTTAGCATTGACGCCAATCACCGTGAAATTGGCGATGGAATTCTCGGGCAACTCGTCGGAAAATTCCGGCTTGATACCGATGGAGGCGCGCTCGTTCTTAACCGGAAGGACAAGCGAGCGCTCGATGGCACGCCCGCCTGCTTCCTGCATGCGTATATAGACGGTGGCGTTGAGCAGCTGCGTCGTTGCCGGCAGGTCGCCGACGGTGAGGTCCGTCGAAGCTTCGCCGTTTTCGTCGAGTTCCGGCAGTCCTTCGATCGGTAGACGCGAATCCTCGTTCGCCTCCTCGTCGGCAAGCCCGAAGAGGTAGCCCTTATAGGCGGCGCTCTCGCGCGTGGGCTTGACGACGACGTCGCCCTCGAGCGTCAGGCCGACGGCCGGCGCGCCATAGAGATACTTGCCTGAGATGGTGATGTTCGCCGGCGTATCCGGGCCGATCTCCTTGGCTTCGGTCTTGATCTCCATGTCGGTGCGATCGGGCACGAAGTCGTCGACGAGGAAACTTTTGCTGGCGATCGCGCTGCCCTTCGGATCGGTGTAGATGTTCATCGTCCAAGTGCCGCGCATGGCGTTTGCCTGGGTGGTGAAATCGACGGAATAACCGCCGAGATTGCTGGTCTGGCTGACGATCCGGCGGTCTTCGACGCCATCAGGGCGGCTGAAGATGAAAGTCAGCGGCAGATTCTCGATGGCGTTGCCGTCGGTGTCGCGGGCAAGCGCCTGAGCGTGGACCGTTTCGCCGGCGCGGTAGATGCCGCGTTCGGTAAAGGTCAGCACGTCGATCGCGCCGGGTGAGGCGCGGCCGGTGACGCCGCGGTCGGAGAGATCGAAGCCGGCGCGCGTCATGTCGAGGAAGACGTAGTCCGAGGCGCCGTTTTTCGCGGTGATGACGGCGGGCGTCAGGGCCGCCGTGCCGCGGATGAGGCCGGCAGTGAAGGTGGCGCGGCCGTTTTCGTCGGTGGTGGCGGTGCCGAGCACTTCATTGTTCTTGGCAAGCAGCTGCAATTCGACGCCCGATATCGGCTTGGCCGAGGCGAGCGAACGGGTAAAGACATTGAGCCCGTCGGTGCCGGCATAGGTGGTGACGCCGATGTCGGAGACGAGGAACCATTGCGTCGCCTGCGAATCCCACTCCTGCGTCGGTCCATTCGGCGCCGTCGCCGTCATCACGTAGATGCCGGGCTTGCGCTCGGGCAGCGCCTCGTCGACGGGGAAGCTGGTGATGATGTCCTTGTTGAGCTCGTTGGCGATGTCGATCGAACCCTGCCAGACGAGTTCGCCGCTTTGATCCTCGATATTCTGGGCGCTGTAGCCGTCGAGCTGGCTCAGGAACTGCGAGTTGGTCAAGAGCGGCGCGATGGCGCGATCGCCGATACGGTAGAGCTTGAGATTGGCGGAAGTCAGGTTGACCGAAACGATCGGGATGCCGCGGCGCGCCGTCGAGGGCAGCACGAAGCTGTCGCCGGTGAAGCGCACCATCTGGCTGCGGTCCTTGATATAGACGTCGATCGTAACAGGTGCATCGAGCGTCTCGTCGACCGATGACGGCAGGCCGTTGCGGAAGGCGATCTTGTAGGTCTGGCCGTGCGTCAGGCCCTCGACGCAGATCTGCTTATCCTTGGTTTCGACCGCCTTTGGCGCCTCGCCGTTCAGCGTCACGAAGGGCGTGTAGTCGGTGGTCTTGATCAGCGCCTCCGAGAAGGTGACGCAGGCCCGCGGCGTGGCGCTGTCGGCGTCGACCGTGTGTTCGGTGATGCGGAAGCCCTGCGTCGATTTCAACTGCAGGTAAGCCGCCTGCACATCCTCGGAGGCAACCAGCGCCAGACTCGCCTTGTAGGCGTTGAGCGCCGCGCGGTAATTGGCGTTTCGATCCAGGGCGTCGGCGAGGACGGCGAGCGCCTCAGCGCGCTTGGGCTTGGTGCGCGTCAGCTCGTAGCCGTTCAGCGCGTCGAGCACGGCCTGGCCTGATGTGTTGGTCTCGGCGCTACCGAGCGAAGCGGCGGCGCGGGCGGTTTCCAGCCAGAGATCGGCGTCGTCAGGGGTGATCGACAGCGCGCCATGGAAGGACTTCAGCGCGTCGGCCAGATTGTTGCCGGTGAGATCGATGCGGGCATTGGCCGTCAGGCTGTCGACGCCCTGGCCCTGCTGGTCGTCGGCAAGCGCGAGATTGTCCTTGAAGTCGTGAGCCTGCTGAATGAGGTCGTTGCTCAGGAAGCTCAGACGCGGCGCGGCGCCGAGATCCGGCTCCTGATTGGTTGATGTCTCGACGATCTTGCCGGCGACGGCGCCGGGGAAGGCGTTCATCGTCTTGAAATCGGACTTCAGGAAGCACCATTTCACCTTGGGATTGTAGGTGAAGGCCTTGCAGCTCTTGTCGCCGATGCAGGAGGTCTTGCATTGATCGAGCGAGACGTTCTGTTCGGTGCGAAGATCGAAGCCGAAGAAATCGGCATCCTTGATCGTCTGGATATCACGCTTGGTCTCCGCAGCGGCGACCGGAAGACCGACGGCGATCGCGGAAAAAAATGCGATGGTGGCGAAAGCAAAGAACGAGCGCACGGACATAGGTTCCCCCCGGAATGCTGGCTCAGATCGGCGGCACTCTCCTCACTCCTCACGAGATTGTCAACTCAACTTGAGCGCTGTTTCGCCTTCAAGCACACGCTTTCATTTAGTTGTCACATCGGCGTGAGTGAACGTCTTGTGATTTGCCGCTTTTACAAGGATGAGCAAGGATTTGAGCGACCCTCAGGAGGTAGCGCGATGCCCATCTCTTCCAACCTTACCTCGCTCCTCGTCACTGTCGTCGTCTCGCTCGGTGCGGGCATGGCATGTGCCGCTGAGGAAGCGGTCGTCATTCCGCCGCCGACCATTGACGAAACCGCCGGGTCCGGTACCGAAACCGCCATTTTCGCCGGGGGATGTTTCTGGGGCGTCCAGGGCGTCTTTCAGCATGTGAAGGGCGTCGAGAGCGCCGTTTCCGGTTATGCCGGCGGCGAGGCTAAAACGGCACAGTACGAAACCGTCAGTACCGGTTCGACCGGTCACGCAGAGGCCGTCGAGGTGAGGTTCGATCCGAAGAAGGTGAGCTACGGCAGGTTGCTGCAGATCTTCTTCTCGGTGGCCCACAACCCGACGCAGCTGAATTTCCAGGGACCGGACCGGGGCACCCAGTACCGCTCGGCGCTGTTCGTCACCGCTTCCGAGCAGCGAGAGGTGGCCGAGCGCTATATCGATCAGCTCGACAAGGCGCACGTCTTCCCGCAGCCGATCGTGACCAAGGTGTCTGAGGCCGCCGGCTTCTATCCCGCCGAGGCCTATCACCAGGATTTCCTGACGCGCAATCCGACCTATCCCTATATCGTCTACAACGACCTGCCGAAGATCGAGAATTTGAAATCGCTGTTTCCCACCGACTACCGCAGCCAGCCGGTGCTCGTCGGGAAAACCAAGGGCTGATCTGAGCCTGCTCGGTTTCGGGGTCGATGCCGGTGAACCGGATCGCAGCCGCTTAAGGCATGATGTCGATGGGCGTATGATCGGGAACGCGAGCCCAAATATCGCGCATCTCCGCATCGGTCACCGCAATGCAGCCATCCGTCCAGTCCCACAGGCGATGGATCCCTCCGAGCAGGCCCCAGCCATTGGGCAGCCCGTGGATCATGATGCTGCCGCCGGGCGGATAGCCATTGACTTCAGCCTCATGCTGGTCATTCGGATTCGGATAGGAAATGTGCAGGCTGAGATGCGCCACGGATTTCGGATTGCGCCAGTCTATCTCGTAGCGCCCTTCCGGTGTTTTCTCGTCGCCTTCGCGTTGCTTGGGACCCGCATCGGCAGCACTTCCAAGGGAAATCTGATAGGCCGAGATTGCAGCGTCGCCTCTGAAAAGGACCATGCGGCGTTCGGACTTGTAAACGCGAATGAGGTCGGCGCGTTGCTCCGGAGGTGCATCCGCGGGCGGCAAGCCCGAGCCGATCCTGGCCATCACTTTGGTATAGGCGAACAGGCTGACGGCCACGATGAAAAGGACGATAAGTTTGGTTCGCAACGTGATCCTCAATCGCCCAAGCCGATGGAATAATCTGATCGTATCATTGCCCGCTCTCACCCAGAAGTAGGCAGGTGAAATTCAAATGATTAAGCGGCGGATTTTGTTTTTGCGGCTTTTCCTGTTAAGAATTTATAAACGTTAACAACATGTTAAATGGCGAAAATCGCGTTCCACCGCGGAACATATCGCCAGGTTCCCCGTTACGACAATGAGTTTCAGCAGGACAGACTGCCGAAGCGGCTCCTTCTTTCGAAGTATATGCGTAACAAGAGGACGGATCATGGCCACCAATGTCGTGCGGCGCTACCAACAAGATGATCTCATGAAGCAGAGAGTGTTGATCGTCGAAGATGAATTCCTGATCGCGCTCGATCTCGGCGCGACGGTGGAAGGCATTGGCATGCAGGTCGCCGGCCTTGCGAATGACCGCGAACAGGCGCTGCGGCTGGCGCCGTCCTCCGATATCGCCTTCGTCGACGTCAATCTCGCCGATGGCCCCACCGGGCCTGAGCTTGGCAGGCGGCTGGCGGAAGAGCACGGTATCACCGTCGTCTTCATGACGGGCAATCCCGAGACCGTCGCCGACGGCGTCAAGGGAGCGGTCGGCGTCGTCCAGAAGCCGGTGATGCCTTCGCTTGTCGAACAGCTGTTGAAATATCTTGCGGCGCGCCGTGTCGGCATGTTTGCGGTCGTGCCGGCGCAGATGACGGTTTTTAGCTGATCACAGGGTGTGATCAGCCTGGTATGGCCGCGAGCTGCGGCTCTCCGCCGGCTTTTTCGGCTTTCGGCCTGCCATAGGCCTTCAGAAAGGTCCGCACCGCATTGCGTGCCGCCTTTTCCAGTTCTTCATTGCTGGGTGTGCCGCCGAACAGCGTCATCATCTGCAGGTCTGCATTGGCGAGCGCCACGAACTGCCGGGCGGCGACGTCGAAATCATCGATAGCCAGCGCCTGTTTATGGGCAAGCCGCGCGAGAAGCGCGGAAAGCGCAGTGGTCAGTTTGCCTGGCCCATGCTGGCGCCAGCCTTCGAAGAGGTACGGATATCGCTCGCCTTCCGTCTGCACCAGTTTGCGCAGGAATTTTCCGTCATGATTGCAGATGCAATTTTTGTTGAGGCGCACGGCAAACCCCGTCAGACCGTCCTCCAGATTGTCGGCGCTGTCAGGAAAAGTCGACAGCACGGAAAAGAGCGTGGCGTTGGCGCGGTTCATCACCTCCTCGACGACGGCGACGAACAGCGTCTCCTTTTCACGGTAGTGATTGTAGATCGTCTGGCGGGACACACAAGCGACGGCGGCGATCTCGTCGATGCTGGCGGCTGCAAAACCCTGGCGGCAGAAGACATCGGCGGCGGCGTCGAGGATCGACATACGCTTGGCGCATTGTCCACGCTGCGTATGCCCCATCATCCGGACTGCCGGTGTCATGCTATCTTTCATCGAGCGAAGATAAGACGTCTTGACGATTTAGACAATGGCGTCTAGTTTTACAGGCGTGTCCAAATTTATTGACACTCTTGAATTCGCTGCTGGAGATCTCCCAACTTCATCTTCGCGCGAACGATCTCATTGAACCCATCGCATCGGCGCGAAAATCGCACTGATTTTCGGAGAGCAGGATGCGTCGATTCCAAAGAGTGCGGAGCGACAATCCGGCGCCTCCGCTGCGCTTTTACGAAAGATCACCATTATGACGGCTTCCTTCTTTCGCATTGCCCTCATTCTCGGCCTGTTGTCGGCCATCGGTCCCTTTGCCATCGACATGTATCTGCCTGCGCTGCCCTCCATCGGCCAGGACCTGCATGCCGATAACAGCGTCACCCAGCTGACCCTGCTCGCTTTCTTCATCTCCTTTGCGCTTGCCCAGCTCGTCTACGGGCCGCTGTCGGACATGTGGGGCCGCAAGCTGCCGCTCTATCTCGGTATCGGTCTCTTCGCAGTCGCGTCGATCGGCTGCGCATTTGCGACCGATATCGAAACGCTGATCGCCTTCCGTTTCGTCCAGGGCAGCGGCGGTGCCGCCGGCATGGTCATTCCGCGCGCCATCGTCCGCGACATGCACACCGGCGTCCAGGCCGCGCGGCTGATGTCGCTGCTGATGCTGGTCTTCTCGATCTCGCCGATCCTGGCGCCGCTGACCGGTAGCGCCGTCATCGAGCTCTCCGGCTGGCGCGGCGTATTCTGGGCCGTGACCGGCGCTGCGGTGATCGGCCTCCTCCTGCTTTCCACCCAGCTTGAGGAAACCCGCCCGGGCGAGGAGCGAAACGGCAGCGGCCTCGGCAGCGCCATGAAGGCCTATCGCCTGCTGCTCGCCGATCGCAATTTCCTGACGCTGACCTTCATCGGCGGCCTCGGCATTTCGAGCTTCCTCGTTTATCTCGCCAACTCGCCCTTCGTGCTGATCCAGCATTACGGGCTGACGCCGACCGAATACAGCTTCGCCTTCTCGATCAATGCCGTCTCCTTCTTTGCGGTATCGCAGGCAACGGGCTGGCTCGGGGAGCGTTTCGGCCTGGTGCGCGTCATGCGGATTGCCGTCAGCGCCTTTGCACTGGCCATGATCGTCATGGCTGTGGTGATGGCTGTAGGCTTCAACCAGCTGCCTGTTATGGCGACCTTCCTGTTCATCGGCTACGGCTTCCTTGGCCTCGTCATTCCGACGAGCGCGGTGCTTGCGCTGGAGGAACACGGCGCGATCGCCGGCACCGCCTCGTCGCTGATGGGCACGCTGCATTTCGTCATCGCCGCCGTCGCCATGGTTATTTCGAGCCTGTTCTTCGACGGCACCGCCGTTCCGATGGCCGCCGGTATTGCGCTTTGCGCCTTCTCGGCCTTCGTGCTGACGCAGGCGACGATCGGCCGCCGCGCCGCCGTCGCCGCGGCCGAATAGCCGGAAAACAGGCCGCACACGGCAGCGGGTGCGGCCCCGCCATCTTCCGGGAAAGTACAACGAGCGATTGATTATCGGCGATCTGCACTATCTACTGACGATGCATTGTGATACCGGAGGATGAGGATGGTCGACGAGAAGCGGCTGATTTCGAAAATCACCTGGAAGCTGATGCCGTTTCTCGGCATCCTCTATCTGATCGCCTATATCGACCGGCAGAACGTCAGCTTCGCCAAGTTGCAGATGGTCGATGCGCTCGGGCTGAGCGAATATGCCTATGGCCTTGGCGCTTCGCTCTTCTTCATCGGCTATTTTCTCTTCGAGGTCCCGAGCAATCTCTTCCTCGACAGGCTCGGCGCGCGGGTCTGGTTCGCGCGCATCCTGGTCTCCTGGGGGCTTGTCACCGTGGCGCTCGCCTTCACGCAGAACGCGACGATGTTTTATATCCTGCGGTTCCTGCTCGGTGTCTGCGAAGCCGGTTTCTTCCCTGGCGTCCTCTACCTCCTGACGCTCTGGTTCCCTTCGGTCTATCGCGGCCGGATGGTCGGGCTGTTCATGATCTTCAGCGCCATCGCCAATGCCGTCGGCGCACCGCTCGGCGGCGTGCTGCTTGATCTCGACGGCCTCTATGGCTTTGCAGGCTGGGAGTGGGTCTTCCTGGCAACTGGCGTGCCGGCCGTCATTGCCGGCGTCGTCACCTTCTTCTATCTTCCCGGCCGGCCGGAGAGCGCAGGGTTTCTCAGCCGTGAGGAGAAGGAGTGGCTGCAACGCCGGCTCACTGCGGAAAATGCCGGCATGGGCGAAAATGCCGGAAACGGTTTCAAGGCGCTCGTCGATCCGCGCGTCCTGCTGATGGCGCTCTGCTATATCGCCTTTCCGCTGTCGGCCTATGGCCTTAGCTATTGGCTGCCGACCATCGTCCAGGTTTTCGGCGTCAGCAACACGGTCAACGGCTTCCTCAACATCATCCCCTGGCTGCTGGTCGCCGTCTCGCTCTATGCCATTCCCGCCATGGCCGACAAGGCGCAATCGAAGACGCCCTATATCGTCATCCCGGCCTTCATCGGCGCTGCCTGCCTGCTGCTGTCGGCGCTGATCCCGAACCATACGGTGCAGTTCGCCTTCCTCTGCGTCGCCGCCGCCGGGATTTTCGCGCCCCAGCCGGTGTTCTGGAGCCTGCCCTCGCGCTTCCTGAAAGGGGCGGGTGCGGCGGCCGGCCTTGCCGCCATTAACTCGGTCGGAAACCTCGGCGGCTTCGTCGCCCAGAACGTCGTGCCCTGGATCAAGGATGAGAGCGGCAGCACGATCGCGCCAATGTTCTTCCTGGCCGGCTGCCTTGCTGCCGGCGCCCTGCTGGTCTTCGTCGTCGCACATCAGCTGGCGAACCGGGAACAGTCGGCGCCGAGCCGGGCCTGAAATCGGCCTTGGTCTCAGCCCGCCAGCGTGAAAGCGTCGCTTTCGCCTGGAACAAGCTCCATCGGCCAGATCCTGTTGCGGGCTCCCTGCGGATAATGCTCGGCATAGGCCGGCATGGTGGCGAGCAGGGTTTCGCCGAGCTGGGCGCCGAGATCACGCAGCGACATGCGGAAGGAGGTCAGCGTCGGCTGCAGGAAATGGGTGCGCGGCTCTTCGCGGAAGCCGACGACAGCGAGGTCGCGACCCGGCACGATGCCGGCCTCGGCCAGCCGCCGGTACAGCCCGATCGCCATCAGTTCGTGGATCAGGATGATCGCGGTCGGCCGCTCTTCCAGCATCAGCAGTTCGTGGCCGGCCTGGTAGCCGCCTTGCTCGCTCGACTTTACACGGATGATGAGGGCGGGGTCGAAGGGAATGCCGTGGCGTTTCAACGCCTGACGGTAACTGTCGATGAAGATATAGCCGAGATTGATGTCGGAGGAGGGGGCAGCCACGGCAATCCGCCGGTGGCCCTTCGCAACGAGCCGGTCGACGCCGCGTGCCGCTACGCCCTCGAAATCCAGATCCATCCAGGTATAACTGCCGCCCGACGCGCTGCGGCCGAGCGCCACGAAGGGGATACGGGCCTTTTCCAGAAGCTCGATGCGCCGGTCGGTGCGCCGCGTCGCCGAAATGATCAGCGCGTCGACCAGCCGGCGCGCCACCATGCGCTTCAGATATTCGTGCGGATCCTCGTCGTCGGGGCAGGGCAGCATGACCAGATCGAGCTTGTGACGGGAAAAGACGCTCTGCAGCCCGTCGGTGACGCCGAGGAAGAAATCGTCGCTGTTTTCGACCGTCTCGCGGCTGACCTCGAGCATCAGGCCGATGACATTGGTCATGCCCTGGCGCAGGCTGCGGCCCGACTGGTTGGCGACATAACCGAGCTCTTCGGCGGCGGCGAGCACGCGCCGGCGCGTGTCTTCATTAACGTCCGGCTTGCCGTTCAGCGCCCGGGACACCGTCCCGATCGAAATGTCGAGATGCTCGGCGAGCTGGCGAATTCCTTTCATCTGCAGCGATCTTCCTCCCTGACAACGCCGCGCGATCGAAACGCGCAAAGGACGTAACACCTCGATTGCCAAATCCTTCTTGCCACAGGACGGCGCCTGCGAAAAGCTAAGGCTTGAGGCTCTGTTGATGCTGGCTAAAGCGGTGCGGTTGGGGAGGGTGTGCGGCAGCCGGAAGACCGGGCTGATCTTCTGCCCGGATGTGGCCGATGTTGAGCAAAAAAATACCGAGGCTGCGGGACGCAACCTCGGCTGAAAGCAAACCGGCGGCGCTAACCGGCACCGTCGCAACAATTGGGGACTACTCGCAGACCCGTACGGTCTCGGCGTGATAGCCGCCGTCATAGCGGTTCCGCACGTCGCGGTCCTCATACCAGCACCTCGGTTCGACATAGCGGGGGCTCTCGACATAACGCGGCCCCTCATCGACGTAGCGCGGGCCGCCATTGGCGAGTGCACCGCCGATCAGGCCTCCAACGACACCTGCGGCGACGCCGCCGGCGATGATGCGGCCAGTGTTATCGTGATGGTGATGGTGATCGCGTGCGGCAGCAGGCTGAATAGCCGATCCAACAAGGGCCGTCGCGATCAACAAGCTGCTAATAATTCTCTTCATGACATTCTCCTCAGTGGCACTTGCCCCGGATAAGAGGGAAATGCGGCAGGAACGCGTTTGTTCGTTCAATCTTTACGACACGCGTTAACGCAAGTCATCCTCCGTCAGGTCGCCGATTCTTCAGCCGTCGTCTCTTCCAACACATCCTCGGGAATATCGTCGAACGAGGCGTAGTTGAGGTTATAGAGTTTGGAATAGAGCTTGCCGTTCTTCATCAGCTGGCGGTGGTCGCCGCTTTCGATGATTTCGCCGTTCTGCAGCACGATGATGCGGTCGGCTTCGCGGATCGTCGCCAGGCGGTGGGCGATGACGAGCCCGGTGCGGTTTTCGAGCAGCTTCAACAGCGCCTTCTGGATCAGCATCTCGGTATAGCTGTCGATATTGGCCGTTGCCTCGTCGAGCACCAGGATCTTCGCATCCGCCACGAGGGCGCGGGCAAAGCTCAAAAGCTGGCGCTGTCCGAGGGAAAGATTGCCGCCGCGCTCGCCGAGAACGCTGTTGTAGCCATCGGCCAGACGCATGATGAAATCATGCGCGCCGACGGCCCTGGCCGCCTCGATCACCTGCTCGCGGGTCGCATCTACCTTGTGATAGCGGATGTTTTCAAAGACGGTGCCGGTAAAGAGGAAGGGCTCCTGCAGCACCATGGCGATCTGTGCCCCGAGCGAATCCTGCGTCAGGTCACGCACATCGTGGCCGCCGACCAGCACCTGGCCCTGCTGCACGTCGTAGAAGCGATGGATCAGCGACATGCAGCTCGATTTGCCCGATCCCGTCGGACCCACAAGCGCCACCGTCTCGCCGGGATTGACCTTGAAGCTCACATGTTTCAGCACCGGATGCTTCGGATTGTAGCCGAAGACGACATCCTTGAATTCCACCGATCCGTCCATGTCGCGCGACAATGCCTTGGCGTCGGGTGCGTCCTTGATGTCAACAGGCACGTCGAGCACTTCGGTCAGGCGCTGGCCCGAGGCCATGGCGCGCTGCATCACCGAATATTGCAACGTCAGCGAACGGATGGGGTCGAAGAAGCGCTGGATATAGAACAGAAAGGCGACGAGCACGCCGACATCGAGCGCCTGGTTGAGAACGCGGGCGCCGCCGACGACGATGACGAGTGCCATCGCCACGCCGGTCAGGCTGTCGACGATCGGCACCATGACCTGGGCATAACGCGCCGCGGTCAGATGCGTCATGAGATTGGCATGCGCCTTGTCGTCGTAGAGCATGAAGTTGACGCCCTGCCGGTCCATGCTCTGGACGGCGCGCACGCCGTGGATGGCTTCGGCGAGCGCGCCATTCGCAACCGAATTGGTCTCATGCGCGGCCATAAAGGACTTGCGGGCGAGCGGCAGCCAGAATAGCCGGACGATGAACAGCACCGGCAGCACGGAGAGGGTCAGCAGCCCCAGCTTGAAATCGAGATAGAGCATCACGAAGATGATGCCGAAGAGCAGCACGATGTCGCCGACTGACAGCACCGAGGTTTCGAGGAATTCCTGCATCGAGTTGACGTCGCCCTGCAGGCGCGACATCAGCCGGCCCACCTCGGTCTTGTCCATGAAGGAGAGCGAGACGCGCTGGAGATGCGAAAACATCGCCTTGCGGATGTCGAAGAGCACCTCTTCCGCGACATTGCCGACCAGCGTCTCCTGGGCGTAGCTTGCCGCATAGTTGATCAGGATGGCGGTGGCAAAGGCGGCGATCGCCCAGATCAGCGCCGCATGATTGCCGCCCGGCGACATGCCGTGGTCGATGGCATAGCGGATGATCAGCGGAATCAGCAATTGCATCGTGGTGAAAGTCAACACCGCGACAACAGCCCAGAGGACCTGGGTACGGTAAGGACGAACGAAAGCCCAGATCCGCTTGATGATATTGCCGTCGAAGGCCTTGCCGAACATTTCCTCCTCGACGCGATGCGAACCGACCACCGCCCGCGGCGGGCGGCGGCCATCCTCGCGAACGTCGGGACGCTCGGTTTCCAGTTCCTCGGCCATCACATTCCTCCTGCGGCCATGACGTCGGGTGGCCTGCATCCCATTGCTTGTCCCCCTTCTCCCCAGCGGGGGTCCGAAGGACGAGTCGACCCGCGGCTCGACCCCGGTCAGTGGCCTGAAGGCGGATGAGGGGGCCGCACGGCACGCCCTATTTGCCCTTCGCTTCCGCTCAGGACACTCGTCGCGCCTCGCCCCCTGATCGCCTCGCTTTGCTCGGCACTTCTCCCAGCTGGGGAGAAGCGGGTATGATTACGCGCTCAACACCTCGTCGCCCGGCCGCACCTGCAGGTCGTAGAGCGCCTTGTAGCGCCCGCCGAGCGAAAGCAGCGTCTGATGCGTGCCGCGCTCGACGATCCTTCCGTCTTCGACGAACAGGATCAGGTCGGCATGCATCAGCGAGCTCAGGCGATGAGCGACGATGATCGTCACGCGGTCGGCGGCATAGCGACGCATGGCGCTGCGGATGCGCTGCTCGGTGGCCGCGTCGATCGCCGCCGTCGAATCGTCGAACACCATGACAGCCGGCTTCAGCATCAGCGCGCGAGCGATCGACAGCCGCTGCCGCTGACCGCCGGAGAGCGACACGCCGCGCTCGCCGACGACGGTGCCGTAACCGGTGGGAAGGCCGAGCACGTAATTGTGCAGCTGAGCGCTTTCGCTGGCGCGTTCGATGCGGCTTTCCTTCGCCCAGGGATCGCCATAGGCGATGTTGTTCTCGATCGTCGTCGTGAACAGGAAGGAATCCTGCTGGACGACCGCAACGGAACGGCGCAGCGACTGAAGCGTCGCCTTGCGGATGTCCTGGCCGTCGATGGTGATCCTGCCGCGGCTGACATCGTAGAAGCGCGGAATAAGATGGGCGATGGTCGACTTGCCGCTGCCGGGAGGGCCGACGATGCCGATGGTCTGGCCGCGCCTGGCTTCAAAGGAGACGTCGTGAAGCACGGTGCGCTTTTCCGCGCCGGGATAGGCGAAGCTGACATTTTCGAAGCGCAGCACGCCGTCCGTCACCGCCAATTCTCTGGCATCCGACGCGTCCTTGATCGCGATGTCAAGGTCGAGAAGGTTGAAGAGGCGCGACCCGCAGGTGGAGGCGCGGGCAAAGGCGTTGACCATCAGGCCGAGCTGGCGCACCGGCATCTGCAGGATGGTCATGAAGGTCAGAAACGAGGCGAGCGTGCCGACGGTGATCTCGCCCGACATCACCTTGCCCCCGCCGACCCAGAGGACAAGGCCCATGGCGGCGAAGAAGGAGAAGGTCATGGCGCTGGTATTGACGACACGGATGCCGACGCGTTGATGGGCGAGCGCCAGCGCGTTCTTCGAGGCCGCCTCGAATTTCGACAATTCGTGCTCCTGTGCGGCAAAGGCGCGCACGACGCGGATGCCGCCGAGATTCTCCTCCATGATGCGGGTCAGCACCGAAAGCCGCTCCTGCAGGTCGAGCCAGGTGGCGCGCAGCCTGAGCTGCGTCACCGAGGAGCGCCAGCCGACAAAAGGCACGAAGGACAGCGCCAGCAGGCCGAGCACGACGTCGGTCGACAGCAGCATATAGGCACCGATGCCGATCAGGATCGACAGCAGGATCATGCGGACCAGCGCCGTCGAAAAATACATGCGCACGCCTTCGAGATCGAGCAGGCCGACGGTGATCAGGTCGCCGGAATGGACCGTGTCATGGAAGCTGAAGGAGAGGCGCTGGATCTTTTCGTAGCAGGCCAGCCGCAGCTCGTAGCCCATGTGGTGGCCGACGGATTCGCTGAAATAGTTCTGCACCATGGTGAAGAGACCGCGCAGCACGCTGGCGCCGAGTAGCAGCAGCGCCGTGGTCAGAAGCGCGTCCTGCGCCGCCTGACCGGCCGCGCCGCCGCCCATCGCCGTCTGCGTGTGGTCGACGGCCTGGCCGAGAAGGCGGGGAATCATCAGCTGGAAGGTCGAGGCGATGAGGGTGGCGCCGATCGCAAAGCCGGCCTGCCAGGGATGGCGGAAGGCCATCACGGTGATGCGCACCAGCGTATAGAGGCCTCTGCCCCAGCCTGCCGCAGTTGCAAGCGCCATCGAAGCCGAAGGCTTCGTCGCGCGTGTTGACGCATCGCTGCTCACGGTATTTTTCCAATAGATGTGGTGCTCGGACGCTGGCCCGAAAAGACGGCAAATCCATGAAGGGATTGATAGCACCGTCATTTTTGCCGATTCCAACCGGGCGTTCAAGTAAAGAATTCACCAACTGGTTATTTTTACGTGAGGTTCCCCCCGCGTCCCCGCGGGAACAATCGGCGCTCGGATGGGTTGCAGCAGCAAACCCCTGTCAGGCAACCGTTACGGAGAGACCGATGCCGCTGAAAGCCCTTGCTCTCAACGCGACGCTGAAGGCCAGCGATGCCAAGGATCCATCGTCGACCGAGCGGATGATCGCTCTCGTCGACAAGGCGATGGCTGAATACGGCGTTACGACCGAAGTGATGCGGCTTGCCGATTTCAACATCAAGCCGGGCGTCACCTCGGACGAAGGCGCTGACGACGACTGGCCCGATATTCGCGCCAAGGTCCTCGCCGCGGATATCCTGTTGATGGCGACGCCGATCTGGCTCGGCCAGCCATCCAGCGTCTGCAAGCGGGTGCTCGAGCGCATGGATGCCTTCCTCGACGAGACGGACGATCAGGGCCGCATGGTGTCCTACGGCAGGGTCGCGGCCGTTGCCGTCGTAGGCAACGAGGACGGTGCCCATCACGTGTCGGCCGAACTCTACCAGGCGCTGAACGACGTCGGCTTCACCATTCCGGCGAATGCCGTCGCCTATTGGGTCGGAGAGGCGATGGGCTCCACCAATTTCGTCGATCTCGACAAGGTGCCGAAGGTCGTGACGAAAGCCGTCGATATGCTGGCGCGCAACACGGCGCATCTGGCGGGCCTGCTGAAGGCGAAGCAATATCCGGGCGAGGGCGGCTGAGGGCTTCACACAAACTTACAATTACATCAATGACTTATGGTAAGAAATAATAAAGCCCTTGCCAGGGGTGCCGTTTAGCGCTTTCATACACGACCAGTTTAATAGACTATCGGCGAGGGGATCCCTCCTTTTCTTGGCGGGGTTCCCCGGTTGGACCCCGAGCTGCGGCGTCAATGGCCGCGTGACCCTCATCAACGCGTGATCCGCTGTTTACGCGTTGAAACCTCGATCGACCCCAGGCTGCGAATGAAGCGCAAAGGAGTTGCGATGACGGTTCAGGGACTTTTTTCCGGAAGAGCCAAGGCGGCAGCGCAGATCTCGGCCGTGCCGCGCATAGCGATCGTCGGGCGCGGCTTCTCCGGAATGATGACGGCCATTGCGCTGATGAAGACGGTGCGCGCACCCTTCCATCTGCAACTGTTCGATCCGAATTCGTCGGTCAGCGGCGGCCAGGCGCTGGCCTCGGCCCGCGCCTCGACGATCCTCAACACCCGCGTGCGTGATCTCTCTGTTTCGGTCGGCGACAGCGACGATTTCAACGACTGGCTCTGTAGCAACGCCGCTTTCCGCGCCGCCGTGCCGGCCGCCATTCCCGGTTTCCGGCAGATCTTCGTGCCGAAGGAGATCTTCAGCGATTATGTCTACCAGCGCTTTTCGGAAGCGCTCGCCGCGCGCCGCGACATCACCGTCCAGGTCTGCAACGATCCCGTGGTGGCGATCCGCCGCAGCCACGGCAACCGCTTCCTGCTCGAAAGCGCCAATCCGGCCAATCCGCTGTTCGATACGGTGATTCTCGCCACCGGCTACGGCCTGGGCGATCCGGATGCCGAGGAGCCGGGCGCGTCGCCGGTCAGGGCCCAGCGCCTCGTCGCGCGGCCGCATGCCGTGTTGCTCGGCAGCGGCATTCGCGTCGTCGATCAGTTGCTGCAGCTGCGCGATTCCGGTTATGCCGGCCAGGTGACGATCATTTCCCGGCGCGGCTTCCTGCCCCAGAGCCATACGCCGAATTCCGCCGATCCGGTGTTTCCGGCCGAAGCGCTGCCGGAGAGCCTGCCCGACATTGTGCGTTTCATCCGCCAGGCCTGTCGCGAGGCGGAAGAAGAGGGGCGAAGCTGGCAATCGGTGATGAACGGTCTGAGGAAACATGCCCGCTCTCTGTGGAGATCGCTGCCGGCCCGCGACAAACATCAGTTCAACCGTCATTTGCGGGCGATCTACGACAGCCACCGCAATCGCCTGCCGGAGGCCATGCACCTACGCCTGAAACGCGAGCTTGCCGAAGGCCGCACGGTGCTGCGCCGCGGCCGGGCCGGCCGCCAGGGGTTGAGCGGCCTGTTCTTCACGCCGGCCGGCTCCTCTGTCGAAGAGGTCATCCATGCCGAGCGCATTATCGATTGCCGCTGCCGGGCGCCGGATCTTTCCGCGCCGCTGATGCAGAGCCTGTTTTCCGCCGGTCTCGCCATGCCGGACGAACTTTCGCTCGGGCTGGCGGTCAATGCGCGCGGCGAGCCCTTCCTGGCGGACGGTTCGACGGTTGCCGGGCTTTTTGCCGTCGGTCCGCTCGGCCTCGGCAGTCTTCCCGATATCGATCTCGTGCCGGAGATCGTCTCGCAGGCTTATGCTGCTGCCGAGCACATCGGTGAGCGGTTCCATCCACAGGTCAGGGCCATGTGAAAAGTGTGACATTTTCGGAACCTTCTGCCCCCTGTAGCGTTAAGAGCGCTGGTAACCGAGAGGGGCAGATGGAAGTGCTGGATCGACATGATACGTCTTTCGACGAAGAGGGACGCTTTCGTCTTCTGGTCGATGCCATCACCGACTATGCGATCTACATGCTGAGCCCTGACGGTATCGTCACCAGCTGGAATACCGGTGCTCAACGCTTCAAAGGTTACAAGCCGTCCGAAATTCTCGGCGAGCATTTTTCCCGTTTCTACGTGGATGAGGACCGCGCCGCAGGCGTCCCCGAGCGCGCCCTCGCCACGGCGGTGAAAGAGGGCCGGTATGAGGGGGAGGGCTGGCGCCAGCGCAAGGACGGCAGCCGCTTCTGGGCCCATGTCGTCATCGATCCGATCCGCCATCCCTCTGGCGAACTGGTCGGCTTTGCCAAGATCACCCGCGATCTGACCGAACGCAGGGCCGCCGAACAGGCGATCCGCCAGAGCGAGGAGCAATTTCGCCGCCTGGTCCAGGGCGTTTCGGACTATGCGATCTACATGCTCGATCCTGACGGCAATGTCAGCAGTTGGAATTTCGGTGCCGAGCGCATCAAGGGTTATCGGCCTGATGAAATCATCGGCCGGCATTTCTCGACCTTCTATACGCCAGAGGATCGCGCGGCCGGCCTGCCGGAGAAGGCGCTCCGGGTCGCGCGCTCCGAAGGACGGTTCGAAAGGGAGGGCTGGCGTGTCCGCAAGGATGGCAGCCGTTTCTGGGCGAGCGTCGTCGTCGACGCTATTCGCGACGAAGACGGCGAAGTACTGGGTTTCGCCAAGATCACCCGCGACATCACCGAAAAGATGGAAACGCAGCGGGCGTTGGAGCAGGCGCGCGAAGAGCTTTTCCAATCGCAGAAGATGGAGGCGATCGGCCAATTGACTGGCGGTATCGCCCATGATTTCAACAATCTGCTGATGGCCGTGCTCGGCAGTCTCGAACTCCTGAAGAAGCGCATGCCGCAGGACCGCTCGCTGACGTCGCTGGTCGACAATGCTATGCAGGGCGCCCAGCGGGGTGCCGCCTTGACGCAGCGCATGCTTGCCTTTTCCCGCCGGCAGGAGCTGCACATGGAACCGATCGACGTCTCGGGCCTGGTGCGCGGCATGATGGAAATTCTGAGCCGGTCGCTCGGCCCCCTCACCACGATCGAGACTTCCTTCCCGGTCAGGCTGCCGACAATCCTCACCGACCCCAACCAGCTGGAGATGGCGATCCTCAATCTCGTCGTCAACGCGCGAGACGCCATGCCTTCCGGCGGCCGCATCATGCTTCGCGCATCCGAGGAAACGATAACCGCAGGCAAGGGGCCGCTGTCGGCCGGCCGCTATATAAGAATCGCGGTGATCGATGAAGGCGAGGGCATGGATGCGAAGACGCTGGAGCAGGCGGTCACACCGTTCTTCACTACCAAGGGTGTCGGCAAGGGCACCGGCCTCGGCCTTTCCATGGTGCAAGGTCTCGCGAGCCAGTCCGGCGGCCGGCTCATCCTGAAGAGCACGCTGGGCGAAGGCACGACGGCCGAGCTATGGTTTCCTATCGTCATTGCCGAACAGACCGCCGAAGCATCGGCCGACATGCCGCAAAAGCCGGACAACGCACCACAGGGGCTGCGCATTGTCGCCGTCGATGACGACGGCCTGGTCCTGATGAATACGACGCTGATGCTGGAGGATCTCGGCCACACCGTTTTCGAGGCGATGGCCGGTCCGGAGGCGCTCGACATCCTGCGCAAGGAACCGGTCGATCTGGTCATCTGCGACCACGCCATGCCGCGGATGACGGGAGCGCAGCTCGCCGAGGCGATCCGCAGCGAGTGGCCTGAGATGCCGATCATTCTCGCCACCGGTTATGCCGATCTGCCCGACGGCGCCGGCGCCGCCAATCTGCCTCGCCTGGGCAAACCCTTCTCGCAGGCGCAGCTTGCCGAAGCGATCAGCCGGATCGCTTGTTAGCCGCTCTAGGCGCGAAGCTTCTCGTCGCCATTATCCTGAATGACAGTGCGGCCGGCTCCGAGTTCTGAGGTCGTCGGAATTTGCTGTTTATCCGTCGTGGCCGCATTTGCGCCGTCCAGCAATCGCTTTTCGGTCTCTTGCAGGTCGAGGATCGCCTGTTCGATAGTGTCAGCCGGAGTTTCGCGCGAGGCTGCGCGCCGCCGATGATGCCGCCACCACGCGACGAGCAGGCGTCGGCTCGGGACTTCTATCGTCTCGTGAATGAACCATGCTCCTGCCGCCGCAACGCCAAGCGCCACCAGGACGAGTACCGGTTCCGGAATCAGACCGTCGAAAGCCCGGCGTACAAGGAACGTGATGGGGACGTGGAAAAGATAGAGCGAAAAGCTGATCGCGCCCAAGAACCGCATGGGTGCCGCTGCCAGGACATGGGCTGCGATCGGAGGCTGTCGAGCGGCGAGCGCCACGATGACGGCTGCCGCGAGCGCACTTTGAAGCCCCCAGAATTCATGGGAGAAACCGGGCAAGACATGCCTGTACGTGAAGAACACCGCCAGAAGGAACAGCGTGAAAGCGCCGGTGGAGGCGGATGGCCTCCACCTGTCCCAGCAGGAATGCATCGCCCCGGCAAGCGCGCCGAACAGAAAATAGGGGAGCTTGGAAACAAGCAGTATACCTGGTCCCGGCAGCTCGAGCAGACCATCCACCACGACCAGCACCGCCAAACCTGCGATCACACCGCTATAGCGCTGCGGGCGGGTCAAGCAGAGCCAAAGGATCGGGAAGAACAGATAGAATTGAATTTCGGGTGGAATTGACCAGAAAACCCCGCTCGAGCCCATAAGAAAGACATGGCGGAGAAACTCCGTGCCGCCGATGATCGGCTGAACGAAGTTTAGACTTTGCATGCCGGACAGCGCCGCCACGAGCAGGACTGCAGCCAGATAGACCGGATAGATGCGGGCAAAGCGGCTGACAAGAAAATCCAGGACGGTTTCCTTGATGACCGGTCGTGAGCCGTAGAGATGGGCCATCAGAAAGCCGCTGAGGGCGAAGAACAGGCCGACGGCTTCGCTGCCCATTGTGATGAAATGCAAACCTGTGTTTGGAAAGACAAGCCCGATATGCGCTTGCACGACCAGAAGCGCGGCGAGACCGCGCAGACCATCGAGACTGGGGATGTAATCCGGCCGGCTCATGTGCAGCTTTATATGTTCTGTTCAGGCAAGCAGTATCGGACATCGCTTTACAAGAGATTAATCCGAAGCGCGGAGACGACCGCTGTGCAACTGTTGCTTCCCGGAGCGCTTGCACCGCTGCAAAGCGGCAGCGACTTACGTCCGGCGGCCTCTTCCGATCTCGGCGCGAACAACAAACACCAGCAATACCAGCACCATCACCGCCAGCCCGTACCAGGTGATCGCATAGACGAGATGGTTGTTGGGGAAATGAATGATCGTCAGGCCGCCGACCGGCAGACCGCCGGGATTGGCAGCGGCGTCGGCATCGATGAAATAGGGCGCGACCGCGCCGAGGCCGCGCTTTTGGGCGATCGCAGCGACATCGCGCGAATACCACCGGTCGGCGGCGACGTCGTTTGATTGGAGCAGCGATCCCTTCGGCTCGGTCATCCGCAACGGCCCGGTGATCTCGATGACATCAGACAGCTGACCCTCGCGGCGCGAGGCGGGGTCGCGCCTGTCCGTCGGCACGAAGCCGCGATTGACGAGGATGGCGGTGCCGTTGGCGAGCATCAGCGGCGTCATCACCCAATAACCCGGACCGAGAACGGTCGAAGCGTAGACCAGCGTTTCCTTGTCGTTTGCCAGCATTCCCTCGACGGTCACACGGCGATATTCGTCGCTGCCGGCATTGACCTTGTCCCAGTCGGCGCGCCCCGGAGCCTGCACGGCGGCTGCGTGCACGCGCTGCTCGACGCGGGCGATGAGGTCGCGCTTCCAGGCCAGGCGTTGAACCTGCCAAGTGCCGAGACCAAACAGGATGGCGGCGAGCAGTGCCAGGCAGACGGCGAAGAGCGCGCGTTTTGCCCGGAAATGCCGTCTTTCCGATTTTTGCGTGGAGGCTTCGCTCATTGGTCTCAGGGCGGCGCTGCCGCCGCCCTTCGTTTGCCGTTACGGCATGTTCTTCATCATCTCGGGGCTCATCGGCATCATATTGGAGTTGAGATGATGCATGACCCAGAGTGAACCGGAGAGCGCGATGGCGACGATGATGAGGGTAAAGATCAGAGCCATCATCGTCCAGCCGCCTTCGCTCCTGGGATTCATGTGCAGGAAGAAGACCATATGGACGACGATCTGGATGGCGCCGATACCCATCACCAGCACCGCCGTCAGCGCCGGGCTGGCGAACACGCCGGCCATAACAAGCCAGAAGGGGATGGCGGTCAGGACGACGGAGAGCGCAAAGCCCACCATATAGCTGCGGAACGTGCCATGGCCGGCCTGGTGGCCGTGGCTGTGGCCGTGATGCGCCTCGTGGGCATCCTCATGGGTGGGTGCTTGCGAACTCATCCGAGAACTCCGAGCAGATAGACGAAGGAAAAGACGCCGATCCAGACGACGTCGAGGAAGTGCCAGAACATCGAAAGGCACATCAGGCGGCGGCGGTTGGCCTCGATCAGCCCGTGCATCGACACCTGGACCATCAGCGTGATCAGCCAGATGATGCCGAAGGTGACGTGCAGCCCGTGGGTGCCGACGAGCGTGAAGAAGGAGGAGAGGAAGGCGCTGCGGGTCGGCCCGGCGCCCTCGTGGATCAGGTGGATGAACTCGTAAAGTTCCAACCCGATAAAGGCCGCGCCGAACAGGCCGGTCACGGCGAGCCAGAACAGCGTTTCCGCCTTGGCGTTCCGCTCCATCTGCAGCATGGCGAAGCCGTAGGTAATCGAGGAGAAGAGCAGCATCGAGGTATTGAGGGCGACGATCGGCAGATCGAAGAGATCGGCCGGCGACGGGCCGGCGGCATAGTTGCGGCCGAGCACGCCGTGCGTTGCAAACAGCACCGCAAAGATCAGGCAGTCGCTCATCAGGTAGAGCCAGAAGCCGAGATTGGTGCTCCCCTCCGGATGATGGTCTTCCGTCAGGTAGAATTCAGGCTTTTCGGCCGTATCGATGGTTTGATCGCTCATGGTCATTACACCTGCTCGGCAAGCAGCGCCGTGCGCTTGCCCTCCGTTTCGGTCACCTTGCCGGCGGGAATGTAGAAGTCGCGTTTGTAGTTGAAGGTATGGCCGATCGCCACGGCAAGCAGCGCGATGGCGGAAACGATCACCAGCCACCACATGTACCAGATCAGGCCGAAGGCAAGCGCGACGCTGATTGCCGACAGGATGGCGCCGGTGCCGGTATTCTTCGGCATGTGGATCGGCTTGAAGCCGCCGAGCGGGCGCTCGTAGCCGCGCCTTTTCATGTCGTACCAGCTGTCATGGTCGTGGACGACGGGCGTGAAGGCGAAGTTGTAGTCCGGCGGCGGCGAGGAGGTCGACCATTCCAACGTACGGCCGTCCCAGGGATCGCCGCTGTCGTCACGCAGTTCCTCGCGTTTCATGAAGCTGACGACGATCTGGATCAGGAAAGCGGCGATGCCGAGCGCAATCAGTCCGACGCCGAAGGCGGCGATGATGAACCAGATTTGCAGTGACGGGTCCTCGAACTGGCTCATGCGGCGGGTGACGCCCATCAGGCCGAGCACGTAGAGCGGCATGAAGGCGAACCAGAAGCCGATCTGCCAGAACCAGAAGCTCATCTTGCCCCAGAAGGGATCGAGCTTGAAGCCGAAGGCCTTCGGAAACCAGTAGTTCACGCCGGCGAACATGCCGAACAGAACGCCGCCGATGATGACGTTGTGGAAATGGGCGATGAGGAACAGCGAATTGTGCAGCACGAAGTCCGCCGGCGGCACCGCCAGCATGACGCCGGTCATGCCGCCGATGACGAAGGTCACCATGAAGCCGACCGTCCACAGCATCGGCACCTCGTAGCGGATACGGCCGCGATACATGGTGAAGAGCCAGTTGAAGATCTTCGCTCCCGTGGGGATCGAGATGATCATCGTGGTGATGCCGAAGAAGGAGTTGACGCTGGCGCCCGAGCCCATCGTGAAGAAATGGTGCAGCCAGACGATGTAGGACAGGATCATGATCACGCAGGTGGCGTAGACCATCGAGGCATAGCCGAACAGGCGTTTGCCGGAGAAGGTGGCGACGACTTCCGAGAAGATGCCGAAGGCCGGCAGCACCAGGATGTAGACCTCGGGATGGCCCCAGATCCAGATGAGGTTGATGTACATCATCGGATTGCCGCCGAGGTCGTTGGTGAAGAAGTTCGTCCCGGCATAGCGGTCGAGCGACAGCAGCGCGAGCGTTGCCGTCAGGATCGGGAAGGAGGCGACGATCAGCACGTTGGTGCAGAGCGCCGTCCAGGTGAAGACCGGCATTTTCATGAAGGTCATGCCGGGCGCACGCATCTTGACGATGGTGGCGATGAGGTTGATGCCCGACAGCGTCGTTCCGACACCCGCCACCTGCAGGCCCCAGATATAATAGTCGACGCCGACGCCCGGACTGTAGGCGGCTCCTGACAGCGGCGGATAGGCGAGCCAGCCGGTCTGGGCAAATTCGCCGATGAAAAGCGACAGCATGATGATGATCGCGCCGGCGGTGGTCATCCAGAAGGAGAAGTTGTTGAGGAAGGGGAAGGAGACGTCGCGCGCGCCGATCTGCAGCGGCACCACGAAGTTCATCAGACCGGTGACGAAGGGCATCGCCACGAAGAAGATCATGATGACGCCGTGGGCGGTGAAGATCTGGTCGTAGTGGTGCGGCGGCAGGTAGCCCTCCGAACCGTTGAAGGCGATCGCCTGCTGGACGCGCATCAGGATCGCGTCGGAAAAGCCCCGTAGCAGCATGATCACTGCGAGGATCACATACATGATGCCGATCTTCTTGTGATCGACGCTGCAGATCCAGTCATGCCAGAGCGGACCCCAGAATTTGAAATAGGTGATGGCGCCGAGCACGGCGAGACCGCCGATGACGACGCCGATGAAGGTCACGACCAGAATCGGCTCGTGATAGGGGATGGCGTCGAGGGTCAACCGGCCGAAGATCAACTTCAGGAGGTCAGGATTGGAAAACATGGAACAACCCGTTCATTATGTCTTGCGACGCAAAGCGCCAGGTTAATTGTTGTTGTTGAGCTGCGTCGGCGCCGGGTCGGCGCCGTTGCCCGAGCCGGGCATGGAATGGCCGTCATGCTGCATATCCATCCCGGGCATACCCTGCATGCCGGGCATGTCGTGCTGCGTGCTGCCTCCGGAATTGCGCGGCGGCTCTGCCTTTGCCGGGACGCCTGTTGCCGGCACGGTGGCCCCAGGCTCGACGACGCCTTCACCGGCATGGCGGTTGTCGTATTGCAGCTTCTCGCGGTTTTCAGCACTTTCCTTGCCGCCGCCACCCATCATATCGATGTGCATCATCTCGTTCATGCACATCTTGCCTGGCGTGGCGCACATGTTGAGGATGGCGTCGTAGAGATCGGCGTCGGCGCCTGCATAGTAGCGCACCGGCTCCTTCTCGCTCGGCTTCTCAAGCGTCAGATAGGCGTCGCGGTTGAGCATCGTGCCCTGCTGCTTGACCTTGGCCGTCCAGGCGTCGAAGCCTTCGCGGGTTAGGCCATGGAACTTGAAACGCATGTGCGAGAAGCCGGCGCCGCTGTAATTGGCGGAGAAGCCTTCATATTCGCCCTCCCGGTTGATGACGGCGTGCAGCTTCGTCTCCATGCCGGGCATGGCGTAGATCTGGCCGGCGAGAGCCGGGATGTAGAAGGAGTTCATCACCGAGGAGGCGGTGATCTTGAAATTGATCGGCGTGTCGACAGGGGCGGCCATCTCGTTGACTGTGGCGATGCCGAGTTCGGGATAGAAGAACAGCCATTTCCAGTCGAGCGCCACGACCTCGACGGTCAGCGGCTTGGTATCGGCCGGGATGGCGCGCTCGGCATCCAGGCGGTCGAGCGGTCGGTAGGGATCGAGCTTATGCGTGGAAATCCAGGTGACGGCCCCGAGCGCAATGATGATCGCCAGGGGGGCCGCCCAGATGACGATTTCGAGGCGGGTCGAATGATGCCATTCCGGCGCGTAAGCGGCGGCCGTGTTGGAGCGGCGGTAGCGCCAGGCGAAGAGCAGCGTCAGGAAGATCACCGGGACGATGATCAAAAGCATCAGCACCGTCGAGACGACGATGAGATCGCGCTGTTGCACGGCGATGTCGCCTGAGGGCGCCATGACCACCATGTTGCATCCTGCCAGGAAAAGCAGCGGCAAGACGGATAGAAGGCGGGAAAACTTCACGAGTTTTTGCACGTCTCTAAGCTCTTGTTGTTTCGTTTTGACCGCGACTAAAGCACTGAACCCGATAGCGACATGAGGCGGAAAGTCGCAGTGCAGCAAAGATGCCGCAGTGCGGCAGAAATCATGTTGCGCTACTGCTTTGAAATCCTGATGAATCGCGAAGGATTTTTTACGCGCGCATGTCCCCTCAATATATCCGCAAGAGCCGGGCAGGCCAGCTTTTGCACCCGAAAAATAGCGGCTGGGGTCACGCAATTTTTCCTGACACGGCTCGATTTGCGCCGTGATGATGAACTATTTCCATATTGCGGACTTGATAAGCCTGCGGGTTTGATCAAGATCAGCCTGGGGCGCCTTGCCGGAAGCGCCTTAACGAGGAGGCGTTTTTCATGGCTACAACATCGCATTACGGACCGTCGTCGTCGTCGCTCGAACGCGACGCGCGGCGCATTCACGACGACAAGCCGGTTTCGCCGGGCAGTATCGCCATCGGCGTGGTAATCGGCCGCATGTCGGAATTCTTTGATTTCTTCGTCTATGGCCTCGCCTCGGTCCTCGTTTTTCCGCAGCTCGTCTTTCCCTTCGCACCGGACAGGCTGACGGCGACGCTCTATTCCTTCGCCATCTTCTCCCTCGCTTTTCTCGCCCGCCCCGTCGGGTCCGTCGTCTTCATGACCATCGACCGCATGTACGGGCGCGGCACGAAGCTCACGATTGCACTCTTCCTGCTCGGCGGTTCCACGGCCTCGATCGCTTTCCTGCCCGGATATGCTGAGATCGGCGTCTGGTCGATCGCCCTGCTGGCGCTCTTCCGTCTCGGCCAGGGCTTCGCGCTCGGCGGCGCCTGGGACGGTCTGGCATCGCTGCTCGCGCTCAACGCGCCGCCCAATCACCGCGGCTGGTACGCGATGATCCCGCAGCTCGGCGCGCCGATCGGCTTTGCGCTGGCAAGCACGCTCTTCGGTTATTTCGTCGCCAACCTGTCCAGCGAGGATTTCCTCTCCTGGGGCTGGCGTTATCCCTTCTTCGTCGCCTTCGCGATCAACGTCGTGGCGCTGTTTGCGCGTCTGCGCCTGGTCATGACCAAGGAATTCGGAACGCTTTTGGAGCAGCATGAGCTGGAGGCCGCACCGATCCTCCAGGTGCTGCGCGTTCACGGCCGCGACATCCTGATCGGCGCCTTCGTGCCGCTCGCCAGTTTCGCCATGTTCCACCTGGTCACCATCTTCCCTCTCGGCTGGATGAGCCTTTACGGCAACCAGCCGATCGGCACTTTCATGGTGGTGCAGGTGATCGGCGCCATGGTCGGCGTCATCGCCATCATCGCCTCGGGCCTGATCGCCGACCGCATCGGGCGCCGCGCCCAGCTTGCCATCTGCGCCGTCATCATCGCCGTCTTCAGCTTTATCGGGCCGATCCTGATCGCCTCCGGCAATAATGGCCACGACGCTTTCGTCATCATCGGCTTCGGCGTGCTCGGCCTGTCCTTCGGCCAGGCGACAGGCTCGATCTCGTCGCGCTTCGGCCGCGGCTATCGCTATACCGGTGCTGCCTTCACCTCGGATCTCGCCTGGCTGGTCGGCGCAGGCTTTGCGCCGCTGGTGGCGCTCAGCCTCTCCAGCCGTTTCGGCCTGACCTTCGTCGGTTACTACCTTCTCTCCGGCGCCATTTGCACGCTGGCCGCGCTGGCCTTCAGCAAGGCGCTGGAACAGCGGGAATAGGATCGAGACAGTCCGCCGGGAAACCGGCGGCTGCCTTAGCATCTATCGCAGAGAAGAGCGGCATCGTCGAAATGCAACATTTGGTCGTTGGCGATATCCACGGCTTTCCCGAAACCTTTGTCGAACTGCTGGATGCTGGCAGCTTTCAGCGCCATGGTTTGCAACTGGCCGACCTGAGTGGGCGTCCTGATCTACGTGGGGACGCGCTTCACGACCATCTCTTCAACCAGGACGGCATGCGGCATGCGATCCGGGCACTTCGTGAGATCGACGGACGCGGGTGCTTGGGGATCGGTTTTAGCGCCGGTGGGACGGCTCTGTGGAATGCGGTCAGAGAGGGTCTTGAACTCCAGGCGCTGATTTGCGTGTCATCAACCAGGTTGCGCTTCGAAACGTCTCCCCTCGATATACCCACCATGGTCTTCTGGGGAGAGCTCGATCCATACCGGCCAACTGAAAGCTGGAACAACGCTGTTCCCCAGTGCTGGAAAATCTACGCCGGCAAGCAGCATGATTTTTATCGGCTCGATGCGCTTACAGCGCGATCTGCGTTGAGGTCGGATATTGCCGCGTTTGTCGAAGGCCGAGGCCCGTTTGAATAGGCGTATTCTGTGTCGCTTGGCCGCTTCGGCCTGAATTTCGTCGATTACTACTGTCCGGCGCCATCTGCGCGCGGCAGCACTCGCCTTTCAGCAGGGCGCTGGAGCAGCGTCAATAGGCGGATTTGGACACGGGCTCGCGCCTCGGACACCAGCCCCTCATCCGCCTGCCAGCACCTTCTCCCCGCGAAGGGGGCAAGCCGCGAGCCCTCTGTTCCCCGCCAGCCTCTCGCTGGGCACGTCCCCTCGCCCCGTTTACGGGGAGAGGGTTAGGGTGAGGGGCAGCCACGCGGCACAAAGGCTGCAGCAGCGGTGGCCTGCCGCCTGCATCTGCTGGACATTGCAAATACAACACGTCAGGACATCAAACAGGTCGAAATGCTGCGCCTCGTCCATGGCGCGCAGAAATGGCCGCCGAAATCTTGATTTGATCTTACTGCGCCATCTGCGGCTGCTTTGCCGCCCGCGCTGCGGTCAATTCCGCCGTCGTGTGATTAAGGCGGTCGGCGAGCACGCGCATGATTTCCACGGCCATTTCGGGGAAGTCGCTGAGCAGCTTTAAAAAGTGCTCTTTGCTGATGCGCAATACTTCGAGGGGCGAGGTGGCCCGCACTGTCGCCGTGCGTGAGACATCGCAGAGAATGGCGATTTCGCCGACGATGGAATTGAGCTCGACGTCGGCGACCTTGATCTCGCCTGCCGGCGAGGAGACGATGATATCGGCGCTGCCGGAGAGGATGACATAGGCGGCGTCGCCGACATCGCCCTGGTGGAAGAGATCCTGACCGGCTTTGTAGGTCATGCGGTCGGAGGTGAAGGCCAAAAGCTTGAGTTTCGCTGGTGCAATCCTCGAAAAGATCGGCACCCGGCGCAGCATTTCGACTTCGTCTCTCAACAGCATGAGCGTTTCAATCCCCTGACGCAGGGTTCTTGGAACCCGGCGCCTTCAATTCCGGGCGTTCCCCCCGGGAACGCCTACCATCGCCGCCCCAATAGAATATTACGATAACAGTTCCTTGAACATACCGTTTTTCTCGGAAAGTTCCGGATAGTTTCCGGCTTCCGCCAGCCCGCCGCGGTCGAAGAGCAGGATTCGGTCGAACATCTCGGCGAGCCGCGCATTCGAAAGCACCCAGATGATCGCCGGGCGCTCACCTTCCTTATGCAGGTCTTCGATGATGTTGCGGGTGATTTGATCCTGAACGCGCTGATCGAGTGCTGACAGCGGCCGGTTGAAGACGAAATAATCCGAGCGCTTCAGCAGCGCGCGGGCAAGGTTCAGCTTCTGGCGCTGCACCATGGTCAGCCGCTTGCCGCCGGAGCCGACGTCGAATTCGAGGCCGATCGACAGCACATCGTCATAAAGGTCGAGTGCGTCGAAGAGCTCGCCCATGATGGCGCGGATGCGCTCGGAGGCGTCGGCCTGCTGGTAGGCGATGCGGCCGAAGAGCACATTGTCCATCAGGCTGGCCGAGGGCGTGAAGCGCTCGGCGTCGTAGCGCTCGATCAGTTCGGCGAGATCGGCCGGAATATGCGCGTGGAACTGCTTGCGGGCGCTGACGATCTTGTCCATCAGCTCATTGGTCAGCAGGCCGAAGCGGTGGCGCGGCTCGATATAGGCGAAGCTCAGCCGGATGATGGCGGAACGCTCCTCGGGTGTAGCGTCCTCAAAGCGGCGACTTTGCAGCTTCTGCAAGAGCGCCTGATAGGTCGGAATGTCGTCCGCCGTCATGAAGGTCAGCTGCTGGAAGAAAGGATGATCCGGCGGGAGGTCGTGGAAGAGTTCGACGGCGTTTTCGGCAATCTCCAGGCCCATGGCGTAGAGATCGGTACTGAGGCCAGTCTCGCGGAAGAGCTGCTGGAAATAGGGATGAGCGGCAAGCCGGCGGTTGGTCATCAGCGGCCGCTTCATCGTGCCGAAGAGCAGGTTCTCACCGACCGTCGCCTGGGCGTTGTAGGCGTCGAAATCGAAAGGCACGACGATCCCGTCAAGCCCTTCCTCGCGCAGCCGGTCGCGCAGCGAGGCGCGCAGCGCCACGACGTGGTCGCTGACCGCCACATGCACCCCGGTATTGACGTTCGAGCGCAGCGCCAGGTCGAGGATGTCCTGCGAAATCAGCACGGCGTCGAGCACCGGCCGGATCGCTTTCAGGAGGTCTTCCGGCCCGTTGGCGCCGGCCGCCTGGTAATCCACCCAATCGCTGTTGAGGTCGAGCGTCGGATTGCCCGCCTTCTCCGCTTCGATGGCATGCCATTTGTACTCCTGCGCTTCCTTCTCGTCGTACACGGGGTCGATCATCGGCGCGTGTTTGAGGCCATAGAGCAGATTGCTGGCGAGCGTGCCATGGAAGAAGAAGGTGTCGGCCGAGGCGTAGGAGATGCGGCGACCGGTGATCGATTCCGGCAGTTCGAGCAGGTCGCGTCCGTCGATGGTGATGCGGCCGGAGTCGGGCCAGATCATCCGGCCGAGCGCTTCGGCGAAGGCTTCGGCGCCGCTGCCGTTCGGACCGACGATCGCAACCGTCTCGTTCGGCTTGATTTCGACCGAGACGTGGTCGACGAGGCGGGCGCCGCTGTCGTCGGAGAGCGTCAGGTTGGTGACGACGAGCGCGCTGGTCAGTGCACCCACGGGTGCGGTCGCCAATTCCTGGATGCGGCTGTCGATCAAGGGCTCGACGTTGAACTGCTCGTAGACCTGCTGATATTTCACCTGCACGTCCTGGCGCATCTGGTCCCAATCGATCAGTTCCTTCAGCGGCCCGGGCAGGTCCTTGTAGGCTGATATGACGGCGACGAGCTGACCGATGTCGAGCCGGCCCTGCAGCGCAAGATAACCGCCGATCGCGTAGAACAGGAATGGCGTGACCTGGGCGAGAAAGTTATTGATGAACTTCACCAGGAACTTCCACTGGTAAAGGTCGTAGCGGATCGAGAAGATGCGGCCGAGCCGCCAGGCGATGTCGGCGCGTTCGAGGTTGGATGTGTCGTTGCCGTGGATCGTGCCGATGCCCTCGACGATTTCGCCGACGCGGCCGGAAAGCTCACGCGCCGTCAGCTGCCGCTGGCGGCCGAGATCCAGAAGGCGCTTGCGCATGCGGGGAATGACGACCGCCTGGACGCCGACGATGCCGGCGGCGATCATGCCGAGCCAGAAATTCTGGACGATGATGAAGGCGAGCGCGGTGATCGCCTGGCCGCCGAGCAGGGCGGGAGAGACGAAAGCGTCGCCGGTGAAGCCGCCCATCGGCTCCACCTCGTCCTTGATCATGGTGGCGATTTCGGCCGATTTCACCCGCTTGAAGTGGGCCGGCGGGAAACGCAGCACGCGGTCGATCAGCTCGAAGCGGATGCGGCGCAGCATGCGTTCGCCGAGCCGCCCCTTATAAGTGTTGATGTAGAATTTGAAGAGGCCGTTCAGCACCACCAGCGCCAGGAACACCATGCTGAGGGCCATCAGCATCTGGAAACGGTTGAGCTCAATCCCTTGGAAGAATTCAACATGGCCGATCAGTGGAATGTCATAGGCGATGTGCATGAATTTCTGGGTTGCGCCCGGTCCCTCGAAGCCATCACCCTGGATCGGTCCGTTGACGATCTGCTTCGGCAAATCGAAGGACAGGAAATAGGGGATCATCGAGGCGGCGACGACAGCCAGGATCCACAGCTGCTGCAGCCGCGTGTTCTTCCAGATATAGCGGGCGAGGCTCTTTTCCATGGCTAACCGTCAGCTTGCTTGGAAATTTCGAAGGTGCGATCCGGGCGCGGAGAGGGCAAGATTCGTGAGAACAGGACCATGCAGCCGGACCGCCGATATCGCAATGAAAACAAGGCGAAGGGACCGGCTGCAGAAAGGCCGATTCTCGCCGGAACTCTGCTTATATCACAGGATTTTTAAATTAGGCGAGGGATTCGGCAATCATGGAGCGAATGAGGGCCGCCGTTTTCTCCGCCCCGTCGAGATCGAGCGAGACCGGCCCCTGCCGAGGTGCTGCCACCGCCTTTTCGACAGCCTCTTTCACATGAGCCGAGGTCAGCCCCTGTTCCGGCAGGATATCGGCAAGACCCAGCGCCCGCAGCCGTTCGGCGCGCACCGTCTGTTCGGTCTCGCCGCCGGCGACAAAGGGGATCAGGATCGCCCGGCACTCGGTGCGCAAGAGGTCGCCGACTGTGTTGTAGCCGGCCTGCGAGATCGATACCCTGGCGCCGCGCAAGAGCGAGGGAAAGTCCTTGCGGAAGCGCGCTAGCGTGACGTTTGGGCCCACGTCCCGCGACAGCCTGGCGAAATCGGCCTCCGGCAGATTGGGGCCGGAAATCAGCAGCCAGCGAAGATCGCCCGGCAGCAGCGCCGCCGCCCCCTTCGCCGCGTCGATCAACTCGGCGCCGACCGCGCCGCCGCCGGCCGATGCGATGATGTCGAAGGTTTCCGCCGGTTCGGGCGGCGGCGGCGGCGCGACGAGGCCGGTATAACGCAGCCTGTCGGCGATTTCCGGCGTCAGCGGGAAGGTATCCTCGAGCCTGACGAAGCCGGGATCGCCGTGGACGAGCACGACGTCGAAATGATCCTTGACCAACGCCACGGTCTCCGCGTCGCGGCCGGCCTTGCGATTTTCCTGCAGGATGTCGCGTACCGAGCTTAGGAGTTTCGGACGCGGTTCGGTCTTCTCGATCGCTGCGAGCAGGGGCAGCAGTTCGAAGCGCATCTGCCGCCGGCCGAAGGGGAAGGCTTCGATGATGACGACATCGGGCCTTGCGGCATTGAAAGCGTCTAGCAGCAATTGCCGGCGGGCAGCGAGGAAATCCTCGCCGGCGGGCCGGCCATCGGCATCGGCGAGGCCGGAGAAACCGGCATTGCTGGCCACGACCGCCGGCAAGGCCACGGTCTTCACGCCCTCACCGGGAAAGCCCGGCACCGGCAGGCCGCCGGTCACGACGGTGACGTCGAAGCCGTCCCTAAACAGTGCATTGGCGATGCGGCTGGCGCGGGCGATGTGGCCGATGCCGAGCAGATGCTGGACATAGAAGAAGATACGCGGTGCCGTCATGACGCCTTCTGCCATTCGGCCTCGAACAGGCCGGCGAGCTGTCTGATGCTGGAATGATAGTCGAACTCGTCGCGCACCCGCTTTTCGGCGGCGTCGCCGAGGCGCTGGCGCAGCGCCGGATCGCGGATCGCCGCCTCCAGAGCCCGGGCGAGCAGCACCGGATCCTCCGGCGGCACGACGAGGCCGTTTTCGCCGTCCGTCAGCAGTTCCGGCACGCCGGATACTCTCGTAGAGACGCAGACGAGGCGCTGGCTCGAGGCCTCGACCAACACGTTCGGCAGGCCGTCGCGGTCGCCGTTGGCGGCGATGCGGCAGGCGAGCGCGAAGAGATCGGCGCGGCGGTAGTGATCGAGGACGTCTTCCTGCGCCATGGCGCCCTTCCAGACGAGGCGGCCGGAGAGGCCGAGCTCGGCGGCGAGCGCCTTCAGCTTCTCAAGCTCGTCGCCCCCGCCGATATGCTCCATGCGCCAATGGAGATCGGCCGGCAGCAGCGCCAGCGCCCGCAACAAGACGTCGTAGCCCTTCTTCTCGACGGCGCGGCCGACGCTGAGGATGAAGACCGGATCGGCGGGGTCGTTGCCGCTTCTCTCGGAACGGGCGCCGGAAAAATGGCCAAATCGGGCGAGATCGAGGCCGTGATAGCTCAAATGTACGGCCTGCTTGCGCGACGTCAGCATGCGCATGTGTTCGTAGCCGGTCCGGGTGCAGGTGACGGTCCAGCGGGCGCTATTCAGCTTCTCCTTCAATTCCCAGTCGGGCGAGGTCCAGATGTCCTTGGCATGGGCCGAACAGGTCCAGGGCGTGCCCGTCAGGATGCTTGCATATTCGCTCACCGACGCAGGCGTATGGATGAAATGGGCATGCAGCCACTCGCCGCCATCCGGCCATTCGCGCGCCAGCACCAGCGCCTGACCGAGACGGCGGAAGCGGTTGCGGGAGAGGTCGCGCCTGAGGTCGGCAAAGAAGCGTTTGATCAGCGCTTTGAAGCGGGGTCTGCCGTAGCCGGCGAAAAGGCCCCTCAGCACGCGGATGGGCTCCTCGTGCAGATATTCCGGCAGATAGACGACACGCGCCTTGATCTCGTCATGCACGGGGTGGCGCTTCTTGTCGGTCGGCCGGCGCATGGAAATCAGCGTCAGGTCGAAGCCGGCCCTTTCGAGGCCGAGCAGTTCCTGGGCGATGAAGGTCTCCGAAAGGCGGGGATAGCCTTTCAGCACGACGAGGATCTTGCGGCGTGGCGGCAAGGCTGTGCCCTATTCTGCGCCGACAACGGCAAGGTGGGTGGCCCGGCCGTCGAGCCATCGGCCGACGGTCTGAGAGATGTGGTCCAGCCCTTCCAGATGCATATTGCTGCCGCTTTTCGACGGCGGCAGGCGGGAGGGCAGGCGCTTCAGCGCCGCGGCCATGATGGCGGGATCAACCGATTGTTCCGGCAGCAGCATGTCGACGAGGCCGAGCTCGCTGGCCCGCTGTGCGCGCAGCAGCTGTTCCTCGCGCGGCTTGACGCGGGGCACGATAAGGGCCGGCTTGTCGAAGGAGAGGATCTCGCAATAGGTGTTGTATCCGCCCATGGCGACGACGCCGGTGGCGCCGGCGATCAGCTCTTCCATGTGATTATCGAATTCGATCACCTCGATATAGGGAATGGCTTCGCCCTTCTGCACCAGCTTGGCGCGTTCCGCAGCCGGCATGTAGGGGCCGAGCACGACCAGCGCCTTCTGCGTCAGCGTCGGATCGGCCTCGTAGGCGTTCATGACGTCGTGGACGAGATCGGAGCCGTCGCCACCGCCGCCTGTGGTGACCAGCAGATAATTGTCCTTACGGGCGTTGATCGAGCTCTTGCCCTTGGAGACGCTACGCTGCAGGAAGCCGACAAAATCCATCTTGCGGCGCAGGCTCGCGGGCACGTCGAGACCAACAAGCGGATCGTAGAAGTCAGGCGGGCCGTAGACCCAGACGCTGTCGTAATATTGGTCGATCTTCTGCATGATGCTGTTCTTCTTCCACTCGGCCTCGAGCAGATGCGGCGCGTCCATGATCTCGCGCAGGCCCAGCACCAGCACGGTGCCACGGGACTTGAGATAGGCGAGCGTATCCTCCACCTCGCCCTTCAACCCCATCGGCTCCTTGTCGACGATGAAGATATCCGGCTGGAAGGTCTCGGCCGTATGGCGGATGCTCGATTCGCGCATCTTCAGCGTCTCGTGCAGGTCGATATGGCTGGCAAGCGACGTATATTCGCCGTTGCGCAGCTTGATGACGCTCGGGATCTTCACGAAGTCGACGCGGGCGCGGTAATCGAAGGCGCCGGCGATCGTTGCCCCTGAAATGATCAGGATGTTGAGGCCGCGATAGTCTTCGACCAGCGCATGGGCGATGGTGCGACAGCGCCTGAGATGGCCGAGGCCGAACGTGTCGTGGCTGTACATGAGGATGCGAGCATCTTCGAGACGTCTGGCCATAGGTGTTCCCTCCGGGGTGAACAACATGAATTAGTACCCCCACCGTCCGGAGGCCAAGAGGCGGGCGCGGTGCCGGAAGACGCCGCCGAGCTTCCCGCTATTTGTAGGGATCTGCCGCATCACGCAAGCCGTCTCCCAGAAAGTTGAACGCCAAAATGACAAGAACAACAGGAATGATCGGAAAGAGCAGCCACGGATAGAAAGCAATGACGCTGACGCTTTTTGCCTCTGTCAGCAGAATGCCCCAGCTGGTGATCGGCGGCCGAAGACCGAGGCCGAGGAAGGAGAGCGCGGTCTCGCCGAGGATCATGCTGGGGATCGAAATCGTCGCCGAAGCGATGAGATGCGACATGAAGCCCGGCACCAGATGGCGGCCGATGATGCGTGGTGTGCTCGCCCCCATCAGCTGCGCGGCCTGCACGTAATCCTCCTCGCGCAGCGACAGGAGCTTGGAGCGCACGGCCCGCGCCAGCCCGGTCCAGTCGATGATGCCCAGGATGACGGTGATACCGAAATAAATGACGATCGGGCTCCAGGTCACCGGCATGATGGCGGCGAGCGCCATCCACAGCGGAAGGCTCGGCAGCGATTGCAGCACTTCGATGAGGCGCTGGACGATGAGGTCGAAGACGCCGCCCCAGTAGCCGGCAAGGCCGCCGATGACGATGCCGAGCACGAAGCTGATCGAAATGCCGATCAGGCCGATCGTCAGCGAAATCCGCGCGCCGTAGAGGATGCGCGACAGCACGTCGCGGCCGAGCCGGTCGGTGCCGAGCAGGAACATCTGGCCGCCGATCGCCGGACAGACCAGATGATAATTCGAGGCGACGAAGCCCCAGAATTTATAAGCGTCGCCGCGGCAGAAGAAGCGGATCGGCTGCACGTCGTTCGGCCTGTCGGTATAGACGCGGTGCAGCGTGTCGAGATCGAGCGTCATGCTGCGGCCGTAGACGAAGGGACCGATGAACTCGCCCTTGTCGAAGAAATGGACGCGCTGCGGCGGGGCGTGGATGAAATCGACATTGCGCGTGTGCAGGCCGTAGGGCGCCAGGAACTCGACGATCAGGATCATCAGGTAGACGGCGGCGAGAAAGATGCCGGAGATCAAGGCGAGCTTGTGCTGCTTGAACTTCCACCACATCAGCTGCTTCTGTGAGGCGAGATGGATGCGCGATTGCGCCGCCGTCATGCTCTCGGTCGCATGCGGATCGAAGGGAGCGGTGGAGACGAAATGCGGCAGCGGCGCGCCGGGTGCGGGAAGGGGCGACATTATTTGGTGCTCCTGCCTTGCAGACGGATGCGGGGATCGAGGAAGCCGAGGGCGATATCGGAGATCAGCACGCCGATGACGTTGAGGAAGGCGAGGAACATCAGGAAGGAGCCGGCCAGATACATATCCTGGCTCTGCAGCGCCTTGATCAGCATTGGCCCGGTCGTTTCCAGCGACAGCACGATGGCGACGATCTCGGCGCCTGAAATGATCGAGGGCAGGATCGAGCCGATATCGGCGACGAAAAAGTTGAGCGCCATGCGCAGCGGATATTTGACCAGCGCCCGCATCGGATGCAGGCCCTTGGCGCGGGCGGTCGTCACATATTGCTTCTGCATTTCGTCGAGCAGGTTGGCGCGCAGGCGCCGGATCATGCCGGCCGTGCCGGCGGTGCCGACGATGATGACCGGGATCCAGAGATGGCCGAGGATCGACTTCGCCTTTTCCCAGCTCATCGGCGCATTGAGATATTGTTGGTCCATCAGGTGGCCGATCGACAGCCCGAACCAGACATTGGCGAAATACATCAGGATCAGCGCCAGCATGAAGTTCGGGATGGCAATGCCGAGCAGGCCGAGAAAGGTCAGCCCGTAGTCACCCCAGCTATACTGGTGCGTGGCCGAATAGATGCCGATCGGGAAGGCGATCAGCCAGGTGAGCAGGATCGTCGTGAAGGAGACGAGGATCGTCAACCACAGCCGGTCGCCGACCACGTCGGAGACCGGCAGCTGGTATTCAAAGGAATAGCCGAAATCGCCGCGCAGCATGCCGGCGACCCAGTAAAAGTAGCGCACGATCTCCGGCTTGTCGAAGCCGTATTGCTGGCGCATCTCCTCGATTTCCTGGAGGTTGGCAGTCTCGCCGGAGGCGCGCAGCTCAGCGATCTGGCTCTCGAAGAAGTCGCCGGGCGGCAGCTCGATGATGGTGAAGACAAGCGCCGAAATGACGAAGAGCGTCGGCACCATGGCGGCGATGCGCCAGAGAATATATCTGAGCACGCCTCAGGCCTCCTTGTACCAGAAAACATCCGGCATATAGATGCCGAGATAGGAGGTGGGATCGAAGCCGTAGAGGGCTCTCTCCGGCAGGTTCTGCAGCTTGGCGGCGCAAAGGATCGGCTGCAGTGTGCTGTTTATGAGACCGATCGAGAAGACCTGCTGCGTATAGAGCGACAGCATCTTGTGCCAGATCGCCTGGCGCTCGTCGAACTTCGCCGTCGAGCCCCATTGTTTGAGCAGGTCGATCAGCTCGGCCGCCTCCGGCAGGTCCGGTGCCACACCCTCCTGGCCGGCGGAGAGGTAATACATGCCCCAGAGCGGCCACTGCAGTTGATCATCGAGCGTCGGCGCCAGCCCGGACGGCGACATGTCGGCCGTCGGTACGCCATTGTCGAGGCCGTACCAGATCGACATCATGATCGTGCCGCTCATGGCGCGGTTGCGGAAGACATCGCGTTGCGAGGTGCGGGTATAGAGCGCAAGGCCGATATTGGCCCAGTGATCGTGCACCAGCTCCAGCACGTCGGTGTCGAGATTGCTTTCGCCAGCGGTCTCGACGGTGATCTCGGCGCGCCGCCCGTCCGGTAGCAGGCGGATGCCGTCGTCGTCGCGCTTGGTCAGGCCGAGCTCATCGAGCAGCCGGTTGGCCTCATCGGGATCGAACTTGACGAAGGCGTCGGCATATTCCTGCTTGAAGAGTGGGCTGTCGGGCAGCACGGTATCGGCGCTCGGCGTACCCAAGCCGTAGAAGGCGACCATGTTGATCTCGTGCCGGTCGATTGCCAGCGACAGCGCCCGGCGCAGCCGCACGTCGCGGAAAAGGCCCCGCCACACCTCGTCGGCGCAGTTGAGGTTCGGCAAGAGCGTGATGCGCGAGCCGCGCGCCACTTTCCAGAGATTGACTTTCACGGGGAAGCGCTTCTCGGCCTCCTTCAGGAAGGTGTAATCGTTGAAATCGATGCCGGTCGCCTGCAGGTCGGCCTCGCCCGCACCCGCCTTGGCGGCGATGATCGACGAAGACGAAACGTTGAGGACGAAACGGTCGAGATAGGGAAGCTGCCTGCCGGTCTCGTCGACGCGGTGGAAGAAGGGGTTGCGTTCGAAGACGAACTGATCGGCTGGCAGCGCCGTCGTGTTGCGCCAGGGATCGAGCGTCGGCAGATTGGGATTTTCCGGACGGTATGAGCGGGCCATCTTGATATGCAGATCCTGCCACTTCTTGACGCGGAAGGTCTGCATCATCTGTTCCATCTTCGCCTGGTCCGGCTGGAACTTCTTGTGGAACTGCTTCAGATAATGCGCCGGCCCGAAGATGACGAGCGGCTGGGGCCCTGCCAAGCTCGGCAGGAACATCGGGTTGGGTTTTTCCCAGGTATAACGCACCGTCAGCGGATCGAGCATTTCGAAGCGCGGCAGATTGCCGTGCGGACGAAGCTCGAGCGCGCCGCCACCCGGCGTCAGCTTGTCGTTGAGGATGACGTCTTCCCACCAGTAGTGGAAATCGTCGGCTGTGAACGGCTCCCCGTCGGACCATCTGTGGCCTTCGCGCAACGTGAAGGTGAAGACGGTGTCGTCCTCCGAGCGGAAATCGGCCAGAATATCCGGCTGGAACTGAAGGTGCTTGTTATAGCCGATCAGGCGGGAATAACCGTAGATCGTCATGAAGCGGATGTCGCGCTGGCTGCCGATGATGGTGCGCACGGTGCCGCCATAGGCGCCGGGTTCAAGCCCCAACTCCTTCAGATTGACGATGCGCGGGCGGGCGGGAATGCGCTCGGCCATCGCAGGCAGGCTGCCTGATGCCAGGCGCTCCTTGAGGAATTCCGGCTCGGCTGGCTGCTCGGCCCGAAGTACCGCCGGCGCGATGGCAACGCCGACGAGCCCGCCGAGAAAGGTGCGACGCGTCACCATCTGCGCAACTCCCGGATGTCGACGCCCTTGCGGGCGCGCACCAGATGGCCGTCGCCGAGGTCGGCATAGGCAAGCTCGGAAGCGTTGTCATGCTCGGCGGTAAAGGTTACGCCCCAGTTCTGCTTGTCGGCGGCGCCGTTTTCCCTAAGCGCCTTGAAGTCGAGCGGCCGGTCGAGATCGGGGAAGGGGACAGCGGCAAGCAGCGATTTGGTATAGGGATGCACCGGATCGCGCAGGATGATTTCGCGCGGCGCGATCTCGACGATGCGGCCCTTGCACATGACCGCGATGCGGTCAGCCATGTAATCGACGACAGCGAGATTGTGCGAGATGAAGAGATAGGTGAGCCCCAGCTCCTTCTGCAGATCCTTCAGGAGGTTGAGGATCTGGGCCTGCACCGAGACGTCGAGGGCCGACACCGGCTCGTCGAGGATGACGAGTTTGGGGCCGAGTGCGAGTGCCCGGGCAATGCCGATGCGCTGGCGTTGGCCGCCTGAGAAGCTGTGCGGATAACGGCTGAGATAGCGCTTGTCGAGGCCGATCGCCGCCATCAGCCCTTCGACCTTGCGCTTACGCTCGTCGCTGTCACCGCGGTCGTGGATCTCGAGCGGTTCGCTGAGGATGTTGCGCACCGTCATGCGCGGCGAAAGCGAGGAGACCGGATCCTGGAACACCATCTGGATCTTGGTGCGCATATCCTGCAGTGCCTCGCCGCGCACGGAAAGCACGTCGATCACGTCCTTGCCGTCGTTGAATACCACCGCGCCGCTGTCCGGCGTGATGGCGCGCATCAGGATCTTGCTGAGCGTCGTCTTGCCGCAGCCGGATTCGCCGACCAGGCCAAGACATTCGCCGCGGCGGATATCGAAGCTGACGTCGTCGACCGCGCGCAGCACGGTAGCCTCGTGCTTGCCGAGAAAACTGCGCCTGCGCGTCTTGTAGGTCTTTGAAAGATTGGAGACCGAAAGCAGCGTGCCTGGGGTTTCCGCCTGCTGCGGCTTTTTCTTGCCGACAAGGGCCTCGAGATTGACCCGCACATCCCGCAGCGCCTTCAGCCGCTCGCCGGGCTTCATGTCGAAATGCGGAACGGCGGCCATCAGCCCCTTGAGATAAGGATGCTGCGGATTGCGGAAGATCGCCTCGACCGGCCCGGCTTCCATGATTTCGCCGTGATAGATGACGACCACCTCGTCGGCCATGTTGGCAACGATACCGAGATCGTGGGTAATGAGCAGCATCGCCATGCCGAGCTTGGCCTGCAGGTCGCGCAGCAATTCCAGGATCTGCGCCTGGATCGTCACGTCGAGCGCCGTCGTCGGCTCGTCGGCGATCAGGAGCGCCGGCTTGCAGATGAGCGCCATCGCGATCATCGCGCGCTGGCGCATGCCGCCGGACAGTTCGAACGGATACATGTCGTAGGTGCGGTGCGGATTGGTAAAGCCGACCAGGCCGAGCATCTCCTCGGTCTTTTCGCGCGCTTCCTGCTTGCCGATCTCGGTATGGATCAAAAGCACTTCGCTGATCTGATTGCCGACCGTGTGCAGCGGCGAAAGCGAGGTCATCGGCTCCTGAAAGATCGTCGCCATGCGCCGGCCGCGCAAGTCGCGCATTTCCTCGCTGTCGCGCGACAAGGACAGGATGTCGGTCGTCGATCCGTCGAGCGGATCGGTGAAGATGATGCGGCCGGACGCCTTGGCCGGGTTGGGAAGGATACCCATAACCGACTGGCTGATCACCGATTTGCCGGAACCGGACTCACCGACGAGAGCGGTGACCTTGCCCGGAAGAATGCGGAGATTGGCTTCCTTTACGACACGCAGGCGGTCGCCGAAAACGGAGAAGGAGACGTCGAGATTCTCAATACGCAACAGATCGGCAGCGGACGCCATACCAATGAAATTCCCCAGTCTTCTATGTTCCCGTTAAGGCAACACTATCGTACCGCAAACGGGGTGTCTAGCTGATGACAATCAAGGGGAAATCGCCGTGTTGTGCGGGCGAAACACGCAGATTTATCGGCGCAACCTGGCGTTTTACTGGATGAACTTCTCCATGCTTGTGCGCTTGACCTGTTTCTTCGCGTCCCGGTGCAGGAGAATGACCTGTTCGGCTTCGGAAAGTCCGTTCTGCACGGCCTCGCGGAAATGTTCGTCGACTTGGATTTCCGGCGCCGGGGCGCGTGGCTGCAGCACCGTCACCTTCTGACGGACGCCGCGCAGCTTCTCCTCGCCGAGCGTCGTCCACTCGCCGCCGCAATAGCCTGCAAAGGCCTGGCTGGCGACGACCTCGCGGCCGTATTTCTTGGTCAGGATCTGCAAACGCTGCACCTCGTTGACCGCCGATCCGAAGGCGGAGAAGGTCAGCCGGTCCTTGAGGCCGACATTGCCGAACATGACGTTGCCGACATGCAGGCCGATGCCGTAACCGATCCTGGACAGGCCCTTTTCTTCGCGATCGCGGTTGAGTTCGGCCACCCGCGCCTGCGCCTGGTAGACGGCCGAAAGTGCTGCCTCGCAGGCGATCTTGGACGGGTCCTTGTGGCGCCCACAGGGATAGACGGCGAGGAAGCCGTCGCCGAGGAAGCTCAGGATCTCGCCGCCATTGCGGTTGAAGGGCGCGGCGATCGCGTCGAAGAACTGGTTCAGCGTGTCGATATAGGCCTGTCGGCCTTCCTTTTCGGCATACATGGTGGATTCGCGCATGTCGCCCATGACAAGGGCCGCACGGATCGTTTCGCCGTCACCGCGGCGGATCTGGCCGTTCAGCACCCGCTTGCCGGCGTCGCCGCCGAGATAGGTGGTCAGCATGTTATTGGCGAGCTTGCCGAGCACCGCCATCTTGGCGGCGACGGCCAGGTGGTTCTGCATCCGGAGCAGCGCGTCGATCATGTCGTCGGTAAAACCCTTATGATGGTCGGTCGACCAGGAGCCCATCATACCCTGCACCGAATCGTCGCCGAAGGGCTGCACGAAGGCGAGGTAATCGGTCATCTTGTCCTTGCGCAGATCCTCGAAGATCGGGAATTCGGCCGGCCCTTCCTGCATCAGCCGGCGGCGGATGTGCTGCAGGTTGTTGTCGAGAAGGTAATAATAGGGGCTCTGCAGGAAGCGGTCCGGCTTCTGGCCGGCCGGCATGCGAAAACCCTCGATGGTGACGCCGCTGGCGCGCCGCCAGGTGAAGCTCAGCGCATCATAGAGCGGATGCAGCATCGAAAAGGTCAGGTGCACGCGTGCGATCGGCAGGCCGGCGGCGGCAAGCCTTTCGCAGAAGCCGCGCACGAGGTTTTCGAGGTCGTCGCCTGCCAGCGAGGAATGCGTCAGCCATTCGGCGACCCGGTCCAACAGGATGGAGGACACGCTGGATTCGATCGTGCTCATTCTCGGTATGATCCTCATAAGGCACGCCATCCCCAAGAGCCAAAAATCCCCCGGCCGACGCATTTTCATGCGCAGGTCACAAGGAAATCAGGATGTACGAGCGGTAATAATTGTCAACGATCTGCCGAAAGCCCGGCAGCAGCCCCCCCGGATGGGGGATCGGACGGTAGGTCCTTTCTCGGTGGTTCAATATCCAACTCAGATAGGGATGCTGCATATGCGAAACAATGGGACCCGGACTCTTTTGTGCGTCGAAGTTGCAGCAAAGGCTGCCGCCGGGGCATTTCGGCCACACCCTACGGGGTCTAGCCATCGAAGTCATGTGACATCCGCTTGGGAGATCGGCGAGGCCCGCCCCTCATCCGCCTGCCGGCACCGACCGGGGTCGAGCCACGGGTCTCGACCCGTGGCTCGGACCCCCGCACGCGGGGAGAAGGGGATATGCCGCGGCCCCTCCGTCCCTCACCAACTTCTCGCAGGGCGCGTCCCCTCGCCCCGCGAGCGGGGAGAGGGTTAGGGTGAGGGGCAGCTTTTGCCACCAACCGGACAATTGTCGCCGGGAAGAACCTCCGGGTTTAATTCCCCGCCATCATGCATTAGATCAGCTTCCCCTGTTCCGTTTTGAAAGATCCCGTCTTGGCAACCTCCACCTTCGACACGCTTCAGCAGAAGATCGAAACCCGCGCGGCGCGTGCCGGCATTATCGGGCTCGGTTATGTTGGCCTGCCGCTGGCGATTGCGGTAGCGCGCAGCGGTTTTGCGGTCACCGGCTTCGACATCGATCCCTCAAAGATGGTGGCGCTCGATGCCCGCCGCTCCTACATCGACGCCGTCAGCAACGAGGCGCTCGCAGCCGAGATCGAGGCGGGGCGGTTCCAGGCGACCACGGATTTCGCAGGCCTTGGCGAATGCGATGTCATCATCATCTGCGTGCCGACGCCGCTGACCAAACATCGCGACCCCGATCTTTCCTTCGTCGAGGCGACCTCGCGCTCGATCGCTGAGCACCTGCGTCCCGGCCAGCTCGTCGCTCTGGAATCGACCACCTATCCCGGCACGACGGACGACATCGTCAAGGTCATTCTCGAAGGCACCGGGTTGAAATCCGGCGCGGACTTCTTCGTCGGCTTCTCGCCGGAGCGCGAGGACCCCGGCAATCAGCATTATCACACCGCGACCATCCCGAAGGTCGTCGCCGGCGACGGGCCCGAGGCGTTGGCTCTGATGAAGGCCTTTTACGGCGCTGCGGTTTCGACCGTCGTCCCGGTTTCCTCGAATGCGACGGCCGAAGCGGTCAAGCTCACCGAAAACATCTTCCGTTCGGTCAACATCGCCCTCGTCAACGAGTTGAAGACCGTCTATGCGGCCATGGGCATCGACGTCTGGGAAGTGATCGAGGCGGCCAAGACCAAGCCCTTCGGCTATATGCCCTTCTATCCCGGCCCCGGCCTCGGCGGCCATTGCATCCCAATCGATCCCTTCTACCTCACCTGGAAATCACGTGAATACGAGCTTCCGACCCGCTTCATCGAGCTTGCCGGCGAGATCAATTCGGCGATGCCGCGCTATGTCGTCGGCAAACTAGCCGAAGCGCTCGACATGCGCGCCGGCAAGGCGCTGAGCCGCAGCCGTGTCCTGGTGCTGGGCCTCGCCTATAAGAAGAACGTCGCCGATATCAGAGAGAGCCCGTCGCTGCGGCTGATTGAAATCATCGAGGAGCGCGGCGGCCGCGCCGATTACCACGATCCCTTCGTCGCCGAAATCCCGCCGACGCGCGAATACCAGGCCCTGAAAGGCCGCAGATCGGTCACGCTGACGCCGGAGACCTTGAGCGGCTATGACGCAGTGCTGGTCGCGACCGATCATGACAGTGTGGATTATGCGGCGCTCGCCAAAACTGCTGCTCTGATCGTCGATACCCGCAATGTCTTCGACCGGCTCGGCCTCTCGGCCGATCACGTCATCAAGGCGTGACGGAAACGGCCGAAAGCGATTTGCCGGTCATCCGGCTGGCGGCCACCGCATAGCCACCTGACGCCCCGTCGATGAAATGCATGTGGTCGCGCGAGATCGGCGTCGGCACGAAGCAGGTCATCAAAGCCGAGGACTGGCGATGCAGGCCGTAGCGGGCGATGCCCTTGGCCCGCGCGTCTTCCAGCAGCGTCTCGATCCGTTTCAAGCGGCCGGCGTCGACGTCGACCGTCATCTTCAGCCCGTCGTCGAACTTGCGGAAATCGGAATTGCCGGCGACGTCGCGCTTGTAGCGGCGGGCATCAAAGCGTCCGAGTGGAAGGCCGAGCCTGTAGCACGCGAGGATGATGGCGAGCTGCAGGAAGATGATCAGCTTCTGCCACAGCCGTCTTCCCGCGGGCGCGGTGGCCTTGGCCTCGCGATTGATGCCCTTCAGCGAGAAGGCGAATTTCGGGCCGTCGGCCGGCACCGGATGGCTGCCGCGGTTCTGCTCGGCGGTGATGGCGACGATGCCGTTGACGAGATCGCGGAATTCTTCGCCCGGCCGGCCTTCGCCGGGCACGGCGATGATCGAGACGATCTCGCCATTCTCCGCCGCAATCGGGCTCCAGCGGCAGGACAGGCCGGTGAGATCCGGCCGCGTGCCCGGCGCGGCGCGCTCGACGCCGTAACGGCCGAGTTTCATCTGTCGTTCCGCCCAGCTTGTGCCGCCGCCCCAGAACATCGCATAGGTGACATGCGGGCTTGCGGAATAGCGCGCGACGCGCACGTCGAGGCCCTCCGCGCGGGTATCGGCGACCGGCACGATAGCGATGCGCAGCATCAGGCCGAGATCCTCCTCGACCCAGACCTGCACGGCGGCGAGTGCATCCCGCGCCGCCTTCTCCAGCGAACCCGGCAGCGCGATCAGCGCGCCATCGCCGCCGAAGACGAAGGGATAGTCGCCCTTGCCGACTGCATTCAGCACCGCCGAAATGACGCTGGCGCCGGCCATGTTGACGTCCTTGTAGCGACCGCCGGCAATCGCCTGCGTCGAACCGACGATATCGGCAAGCGCCAGCACCCATCCCTCCGGCAGCGGCCGGTAATTGCCGGCATCGGTCACGCCCTCGAAGGCGCTGAAGCGCGGCACGCTCGCAAAGAATTCTTCGTCGGTCCCGGTTGTCATGTCATTGACCATAGCACAGACCCATATCGCTGCTGCAACGCCAATTCCCATCTATGGCAATCGACTTGACAAGGTTTCATGTGTTAGCACGCGCTCACGATTTTCATCACGGATTCGGATTGCGATGAGCCGCCTCGACAGCTTCATTCGCCGGTTGACGGCCCAACGCGACATTCTGAACGCAATCACCGATCTGGTCGAGGACATCGAAGGCCCGGTGCTGGAGTTCGGCCTCGGCAACGGCCGCACCTATGATCACCTGCGCGAAAAATTCCCCGACCGCCGCATCATCGCCTTCGACTGGGAAGTCCGCTCCTATTCGGCCTCGACCCCAGAGCCGCAAGATATGGTGACCGGCAACATCCGCGATTCCGGTCAGGCCTTCCTCGGCATCGGCGCAGCCCTCGCCCACGCCGATATCGGCACCGGCCATGACGAGATCGATGCGGTGACGCTGACCTGGCTGCCACAGCTGATAGCCGGCGTGCTCGCCCCGAACGGCATCGCCGTCAGCGGCCTGCCGCTGGAGCATCCGGAGCTCACGGAGCTGCCGCTGCCGGAGGGAATCAAGGAAGGGCGGTATTTTCTGTATCGGCGCATGTGAGGGGAGAGGAAGCCCCACCCGTCTTTGAAGGAGGAGAAAAATGGAACGCATCGAGATGGAAGTCAGCGGCGGCTGTCAGTGCGGCGCCGTGCGCTATCACGCAACCGCCATGTTCGACAATTCGCATCTCTGCCATTGCCGCATGTGCCAGAAGGCTTCCGGCAACATCTTTGCTGCGCTCGTCGCCGCGTCCGATGATGCGCTCACCTGGACACGTGGCAAGCCGAGCGTCTGGAAGAGCTCGGAGCTAGTCGAGCGCGGCTTCTGCGCCAATTGCGGCACGCCATTGTTCTTCCATCACCTGGAAAACGGTCGCACCAACCTGATGATCGGTTCGCTCGACCATCCGAACGCCTTCCCGCCGCATGCCAATACCTGCACCGAAAACATGGTGGCATGGTTCGACACGATCACGGACATAGAAAATACCGGCGCGACCGAAACCAACGGCGCTGACTGGGCTGCGGCGATCAGGGAAAGCAACAACCAGCACCCCGATCGCGATACCGCCTCGTGGACGGTGAGGGGGCGTGACGGCTGAGCCCTAGGAGCTTCCGCTCACGAGGCGCAGGAATAAGCCGTAGCCGAACGCGCCGTCAGTTTTGTCTCGAAGTCAGCCGCGATTTCCTCCAGCGTCACGCTGCCCAGCCGCCTCAAAAGCAGCGCCTCAGCCTCCTTCATCGCGTCGGCCAGCGCACTATTCACCGCCTGCTCGACCAGACATTTGGGCTGATCGTCGGCGGGGCCGATGGCGAAGAGGTGTGGGTCCCCAAGCGCGTTGTAGACGTCGAGCAGGGTGAGCTCGGACAACGGCCGCACCAGCGTCCAGCCGCCGCCATGGCCTTTTTCCGAACGCACATAGCCCTGGTCGCGAAGGCCGGCCATGGTGCGGCGCACGACGACGGGATTGGTGTTGAGCATCTTTGCAATCACCTCGGAGGTTGCCGCATGTTCATGCCGATCCATGTGGATCAGCACGTGCAGCATGCGGGAAAGGCGGCTGTCGTTGCGCATGGTTCTATCCTGTCGATCAAGCGCCATTATCACAAGCAATTTGTAACAAGACAAGTGACATGATGGTTGACGGCGCTGTTTCATGTAACTTATGTTGATTCATGAGAAGTAATGTCCAAGGAGTGACCGCATGTCCTACGAAGTCATCGTCATCGGCGGCAATTTTGCCGGTCTGTCCGCGGCCATGCAACTCACCCGGGCGCGGCGGCAGGTTCTGCTCGTAGACGCAGGCGCGCCGCGAAACCGGTTTTCGCTGGCCTCGCACGGCTTCCTCGGCCAGGACGGCCAGCCGCCGGAGGCGATCATGGCCGAGGGGAAGAGGCAGCTTTCGCTCTATCCAAACATCACGCTGCGCGACGGCAAGGTCACGCGCACGCAGAAGGAGGGTGAGGAATTCGTCGTCACCATCGAAGGCGGCAGTGAAGAACGCGCTCGTCGCCTCATTCTCGCAACCGGCGTCAGCGACACGCTGCCCGATATCCCCGGGCTCAGGGATCGGTGGGGCCGCTCGGTGCTGCACTGCCCCTATTGCCACGGCTATGAGGTGAGCGGCGGCGACCTCGGCGTCCTGGCAAACCATCCGCATTCCGCCCATTCGGCGATGATGATCCCGGACTGGGGCGCGACCACCTTTTTCACCCAGCGGCTGTTCGAGCCCGATGAAGAGCAACTGAGACGGCTCACCGCCCGTGGCGTGCGCATCGAACGCAGCCCTGTCGTGGAATTATTGGGCGATAGTCCGAAACTCCAGGCGGTGCGTCTCGGCGATGACCGCATCGTGCCGCTCGACGCCATATTCGTCGCGCCGAAAACGGCGATGGCAAGCCCGATTGCCGAACAACTTGGCTGCGCCTTCGACGACGGTGCCTTCGGGCCGGTCATCCGTACCGGCGAAAACAAGGAGACCAGCGTCAAGGGCGTCTTCGCCGCCGGCGATGCCGCAAGCTCCATGCACAGCGGCACGCTCGCTTCGGCCTCGGGTGTGCTTGCCGGCGTGCATTGCCATCAGTCGCTAGTGATGCAGCCCGCCGGGTAGGTGCATGCGACGGTGGGAGATGGGAGAGGCGCGCCAACACCTAGCACCTGAGATCCCCAACCAGCTCCCAAAGATCAACCTTTTCAGCCCGTCCCTTCACCTGCACCAGACCCAGCGGCCGAAACTGGAAGCGGTCGCCGACGGCGTTATGGATGGCGGCGCTCACCAGGATCGAGGTGCCGTATTCCTTGTTCAATCCCTCCAGCCGGGAGGCGACGTTGATCGTATCGCCCATGGCCGTATATTGCTGGCGCGAGATCGCTCCGAAACTGCCGACGACGGCGGGGCCCGTATGGAGGCCGAACCGCGTGAAGAGTTCGGGGTGGCCATGCGCCCGGTTTTTCCCGTTGAGTTCGTCGACGGCGGCTTTCATGGCAAGCGCGCATCGACAGCCGTGTTCGATATGCCCGCCATCTTGAACAGGGGCATTCCACATGACGAAGATGGAATCGCCGAGATATTGGACGACCGTGCCGTCATGGCTCTCGGCAATGGTGTTCAGCAGCTCGAAATAGGCCGATAGCGTATCGACCACGTCCTCGGGCGAATTCTGCTCCGATATGGTCGTGAAGTCCCTGATATCGGTAAACAGCACGGTCACGTCCTGCCGCTTCGCCTTGACGACCGTTCGCCCGTCAGGGCTGACGATGCGGCGGACCACTTCACGCGGAACATAGAGGGCAAACTGGCCGATGGCGTGACGGCTTGCCGAGAGCGCGCTCGCCAATGTGTTGATTTCCGTTATCCAGGAGTGCGACAGGGCCTTCTCGCTGACCTCGAGATCGCCAATCATGCGCGCCTCGTCAGCGAGGCGGTATAGAGAGCGGCTGACCATGCGCGACAGGACCACCGATGCCGCAACACCCGCGATCAACAGGATGCCGGCAATCAGGAGATTGCGCACGAGCAGCCGGTTGGCCTCGGCAACGAGGTCGTCCAGCGGCACGACGATTGCGGCCGTGCTTCCCCGGAACAGGCCGGACACGCTGACCGGGGCGATCTGGACAAGATAGCTTGCACCATCAAGTTCGATCCGCGCCAGGCCGCCGTTTGCGAAGGCAGGATCCTGCCGCAGCCGGACAATCGTTTCGAGACTGGTATCGAAGGCGTTTGCCGTTATGGCGAACGCGCCTGAGGTTCTCGACCATATTGCGATGATCCTGCTCATGATATCAGGGTCGGAATGAGCAACGAGATTGCCGCTACCGTCGATGACATAGGCTCGGGCATGCGGCGAAATACTCTGTGCATCCAGCAGGCGGCCGATGGTCTGCAGGTGAACGTTGATGCCGACGACCACCCGCCCATCGTCCTTCATCGGTGCCGCGATCGTCAGCGTCGGCACCTTGAGCGTTCCGGTCACATAGGGGCCGACGGAGACCGGGGCGCCGTCCTGAACGACCGATTGATACCACGGGCGTTGCCGCGGATCGAAAGACGCGTCGTCGACATCCCGTTCGCCGATCAGTCTTGCCTTGCCGTCGAGAAAGCCAAGCGTCGATATGACGTTCGCGCTTTGTCGCCCGGCGATCGTTCTGATCGCGAAAGCCGCTTCGTCAGGCGCCGCGAGGGTCTGGCGGACATCCCTCCTTCCAGCGTTGATGACCTGCAAGTACGAGCCGTCAGGGTATCCGGTATAGATGCTCGTTGCCTCGGGGACATTTCGCAGAACTTCGAGAAAGAGGTCCTGTTTCGCCTTGATATCCTGAGGCGGCGGCGAAACGAGCTGCGGCAGGGTGGATGCCAGCGCCACCGCCTCGTAGCCTCCCTCCAGCGTGTGGCGATATCCCTCGATCAGCCGCAGGCTCATCTCGCGCATCTGCTGCGCGCCGGCACTCACGGCAGCATTGCTTCCCTGCCTGAACGCCAACCAGATAATCGGCATCGACGTGCAAAGCAGCGATGCGACGACCAGGACACCGAGATGCACTCTGAGCGGTTTGGACCAGCGCACGAGACTTCCCTCGAATGCGGACACCTCTCAGCGCATCTAACGCCCGAAGCTCGTCTGACTGTGCTTGAAAAGTGCCCCCAACTGTGCAGCTAACCGCTTTTTTCGGGTTTGCACAAGACGGTCCTGGGCTCACGCCCCCGGGGGGCAACACGGACGTCCGCGCACGGTGCCAGTAATCGTGTCCGGCAGAGCCTAGGGCAAAAACAATATGTTGTACTGATCGATATCGCTCGGCAGATCCCGCACCTTCATCTCTTCCTCGCGGTCCTCGAAGAGCACGACGCAATCCTCGTAGAACCCCGACAGCATCGTTATGAAGGCCTTCGTGCCCTCGCGCCCGTAGAACAGCGGCGTGAACTCCATATGAAGCGGCACGCGGCGGGAAAGCAGCGGCTGCATCGAGCGGCAGGCGACCGGCTCATAGCCTTCGATATCCATCCACACCAGCCCAATCGCGGCCGGGTCGATCGAAAGCCCGGCGAGGATTTCGGAGACCGGCTTCACCGGTACGGTGACCTTCCTATCGCTAGAGCCCTGGCGGATGGCGCTGCTCTTGCCGTGATTGTTGAGGTTCAGGAAAAAGTCGATCTCGCCTGCGTGCTCGCCGGCGGCGCAGTTGACGAGGCGGACCTTCTCCTCCAGCCGGTTCTGGCGGATGTTGAGTTCAAGCAGCGGGAAATTGCGCGGATCGGGCTCGACGCTGACGATCTTGGCATAGGTGCCGCTCAAGGCGAAATAAACCGTCTGGGTGCCAATATTGCCGCCGATCTCGAGCAGCGTCGCATCCTTCCTGAGCAGGCCGCGCTCGCGCAGGATGGCGATCAACCGGTCGACGGTGTCGCGCTCGAAATGGCCCTTCCGGAAGACCTTTCGGCCGATATAGTCGGAAGGCGAGAAGGTCATCAGATGATCACCGGCATCGACCGTCATCGAGATGACGCGCGGACCAATATTCTCGATCAGCAGCCGGCGGCCGAGGCGGGTGTCGAAGAAGCGCGAGGCGACTCTATTGCGCGCCTTGCGCAACCGGCGGCTCCAATATTTGGCGGTGAGCCAGGGCTTGCCGTGCATCAGGCTTTTCCTTTGAGCGGTTCTGCCGCTTTCTCTCTCGGAACGAAATAGACTTTCAAGGGCAGGGCGCGGCCGCGCACGCTGATTTCACGGCTTTCGATGCCGGCAAGATCGGCGCCGGCAAGCCTGGCCACCGGCTCGGAGAAGACGATCGCTGCGTCGAATTCCTTGGCCGCACTTTCCAGTCGGCTCGCGACGTTCACCGTATCCCCAATCGCCGTCATGCTGCGCACCCGGCCGTAGCCCATCGTGCCGATGACGGCCGGGCCGGTGTGGATGCCGATGGCGATCCGCAGCGGCAGCGTCAGCTCTTCGGCCAGTTCGGCGGCGAGTTTCTCGATCCCGATGTTGATTGCCGCCGCCGCGTCGAGCGCTTGGCGGCAGGCCTCCTCCGGCGCGGCGTTGAGGCCGAAGAGCGCCATGGCGCCGTCGCCGATGAATTTGTCGAGCCGGCCGCCCGCCTGCTCCACCGCCTTGCCGATGATGGCGAAATAGCGGTTCAGGAGGAAGACGACGTCGAAGGGCAGGCGGGTTTCCGTCAGCGTGGTGAAGTGGCGGATATCGACGAAGAGCACGACGATTTCACGCTCACGGCCGGGGCTCGTCTCCTGGCTGTTGGCGGGAAGAGCCGCCTCGACGGCCGGCACGAGAAGGGGCGCGACCGAGACATCGGTATTCGGCCGAAGCTGGCAGGCGAGGCGGACATCAGGGCCGGCATTGATGCGTTTCAGTGTCGTCTGTTCCAGCTTGTCGGGCGGCGGCAGCGTCTGGTAATCACCAAGAATCTGTACCCGGCAGGTGGAGCACTGGCCCTTGCCGCCGCAGACCGAATAATGCGGCAGACCGCCGAGCCGGCTCGCCTCCAGCACCGTGAACCCACGCGGCACGCGGATCACTTCGCCGCCCGGATAGTGCACCGCGACCTGATCGAGACGCTCCTTCAGCCTGCGCTGTGTGCGGGCGGCAACGACGATGATCAGCGAGGCCGAGAAGGCGCCATAGAGCCCGGCGCGAACCATGGCGATCTGGCTGCGAATCGCGGGGTCGGAGACATAGTGGGAATTCACGGTCGTTGCGTAAGGCTCGATCGCGGTCAGTTGATAGGCTGGGTCGGCAAGCGTGCGGCCCATTTCGACGAAACCGAGCAGCGACAGCACCGGCGCAAGGATCGCCAGCGCCAGTAGCAGCGGTGCGAAACCGCCGTACCAGGGGCGGTAACGCAGCCAGTAATGGATGCCGATGCAGCCGTGGATCCACACCGCGATCAGGCCGAATGCCTGGCGCACGCCCGTCGCCGGCGTCCGCAGCCATAACATGCCGACGATCGTCTCGTAATTGTCGATATAGCCATAGAGTTCATGGGCAATGCGGGTGCCGATGACGTGATCGATCAGAAGCAGCGGGATCAGCAGGCCGAGCACCATCTGGGCTGCTTCCCCCTTCGGCATGACCAGGCTGCGCCTGATGTAGATGGCGCGCAGCACCAGGGTCATATGGACGAGGACTGATCCGTAAAACAGGACGGTGCCGGCGGGATTGCGCCAGATTGCCAGGAAAAGATGGCGGGCCTTATCGGCCGCGGCGATCGAAACGAGTCCCAGTGCATGGTTCGACAAATGCAAGAGAACGAAGACGAAAATAACCAGCCCCGAACCGAGCCTTGCCCTTCTGATCGAGCGCTCCGAAAAAATCCCTGTGACCGAGGCCGTCGTCATTCATTCCCGTTCTTGTCGATGCAAACGCAGGCCCATAGAGATGGGGAAAGAGGCGGAATTGCTTCAATTGCGATCACATTGCATATGCTTATGCGCAAGTTTTCGGGAGGGCGGCAATAAGGGATTTTTTCGCCGCCGGTCACGATGCCGCACACCATGGGAGGGTTCAACGCGACCGCGTGCTGCATGTGCCTGATTTGCATATGAATTCGCCTGTGAATGACGATTGGAAACAGTGTGTCTATGCGAGGGATGCGCATGCGGGTCGCCTTCTATGCGCCGATGAAATCGCCGAACCACCCGGTGCCTTCGGGCGACCGGCTGATGGCGCGGCTGCTGATCCGGGCATTGGAGCGTGCCGGGCATCAGGTCGAGGTCGTCTCCGAATTTCGCACTCATGCCCCGACGCCTGAGGCGGCCGCGGCGCTCGCACCCGCCATCTCCGCCGAAATGGCGCGTTTGCGGGAGAAATGGCAAAAAGAGCCGCGGCCGGATCTCTGGTTCTGCTATCATCCCTATTATAAATCGCCCGATCCCTTCGGGCCGGCGATCGCCGCCGAATTGGCTATTCCCTATGTCACCGCCGAAGCCTCCTATGCAGCAAAACGCGACCGGACGGATTGGGCCGGCCGGCAGAAGCGCGTGGGGGAGGCGGTCATGCAGGCGGCGGTCAATATCAGCTTCACCGAGCGTGATCGGGCCGGACTATCAGCCGCCTTTCCGCAGGCGCGGCTTGCGGCTCTCAAGCCGTTCATCGATTCGGCGCTGTTCGAGGCGGTGCGTCCGGCGCCCGATCCCAGCCGGCTGATGACCGTCGCGATGATGCGGGCCGGCGACAAGATGGAAAGCTACGCGATGCTCGCAAAAGCATTGCGGCTGATTGAAAACAAGCCATGGACCCTTTCGGTCATCGGCGACGGGCCGATGCACCGGGAGGTGGAGGGGCTGTTTGCCGGCTTTCCCGGCCGCATCGAATGGCTGGGCGAGCGGAGCGAGACCGAGATCGCCGGCCTGCTCGCGCGTGGCGGCATTTATGTCTGGCCCGGCTGCGGCGAGGCCTATGGCCTTGCCTATCTCGAAGCCCAGGCCGCCGGCCTACCTGTCGTGGCGCAGAAAACGGCGGGCGTGCCCGCCGTGGTCGAGGCCGGCGTCACCGGTCTGCTGACACCGGAGGGCAATGTCGCCGCCTATGCCGGGGCCATTGCGGCCCTGCTCGGCGACGGGCAAAAACGCGAAGCGATGGGACAGGCGGCGCGGCGCTTCGTGCTCGAGGAGCGATCGCTTGCGACGGCAGCCCGCGTTCTGGACGAGATTTTGCGCAAGGCGCAGGAACAGGAGTGAGATGATGAGCCAAGGGATGAGCTGGGAACCGCTGCGGCGCGAGCTCGACCGCTGGCGAGCCGCCGGCCGCGTGGCGCGATTCTGGCTGCGCGACGACGACGCCGTCGAGCCGACGCCCGATCTGGAGCAGCTGTTGGCGCTGAGCGGCGGGAACGGGATTCCACTGACGCTTGCCGTCATTCCCGGCCGGACCGGCGAGACATTAGGTGCGCGGCTGGCGGAGGACGCCGGCGTCGCTGTCGCTGTGCATGGCTGGTCGCATACCAATCACGCCGGACCTGAGCGCAAGAAGCAGGAACTCGGCGGCGAACGGCCGCCCGAGGTGGTGCTCAGCGAGTTGCGTGAAGGATTGCAGCGCCTGAAGCGGCTCCATCCCGCCCGCTTCCTGCCGGTGCTGGTGCCGCCGTGGAACCGGATCGACGCCGGGCTCATCCCGGCATTGCCCGAAGTCGGCTTTGCGGCGCTCTCGGTTTATGGGCGGGCAAAAGAGGGCGGGCCGATCCCGCTTCTCAACACCCATGTCGATATCATCGACTGGCACGGCACGCGAGGCGGCCGCAGCGCGGAGGAACTGGTGGCCGAACTAGTTGCCGAACTCCGCGACCGGTTTGCCGGCAATGGCGAGCCGATTGGTGTGCTCAGCCACCATCTGGTTCATGATGCGGCCGCCTGGGATTTCCTGTCGGACTTGTTTGCGGTGACGGCCCACCACCCTGCCGTCTCTTGGTGGTCGGCGCCAGAACTCCTGCAAGATCAGGCTGCGTGAACGCGCCCGAGGAAGTCCCGCACCAGTTCTGTGACCTCATTCAGATGCGTCTCGAGCAGCCAATGCCCGCCGTCGAGCAGATGCAGTTCGGCCTCCGGCAGATCTCGGAGATAGGCGCGTGCCGACTTTTCCGGCATATAGTGGTCGTTTGGCCCCCAGACGATCAGGGTCGGCGGCCGGTACTCTCTGAGATACTTCCGGTGCTCGGGGAACCAGGCGCGGTTCTCCTTTAATCCGGCGATCAGGTCGATAGCGATTTCCTTGCGCCGCGGCGTGATCAGCGACCAGTGCAGCCGCCAGAGATCCGGCGGGATTGTGTCGGCCAGGGGCGGCGGCAGGTCGTTGAGGAATTCCTCCCGGAACGTCTCCTCGCTGATCGCTTGCGCCAGCGCTTTCCTCATCTCCGCGCGCGGCAGCGCCCACGTCGCCTCGATATCGGCATATTTCGGGCCGAGCGCATCCTCATAGGGAATATCGCCATTCTGGATGATCAGCGCCACGATGCGGCTCGGGTTTCTGATTGCCAGCCGCGCTCCGATCGGTGAGCCGAAATCGTGGAGATAGAGGGCGAAACGGTCGACATCGAGCGCGCCGATGAACGCTTCAAGCCAGGCGGCATAACCATCGAAGCTCTAGTCGAAATCATCGGGTGTGCCGCTGTAGCCCGCGCCGGGGAAATCCGGGGCGATCAGCCGCCAGCGGTCGGCAAGGCGCGGCATGAGATTACGAAACTCGTAAGACGAGCAAGGATAGCCGTGCGGCAGCAGCAGTACCGGCGCCTCCTTCGGGCCGGCCTCACGGTAAAAAATCTCGATACCTGCAACGGTGGTGATGTGATGTCGGACGAGCGTGGCCAGATTCACGTTCGGTCCTCCTGGTACTGCTCGGCGCCCTCCACGGGCCGCAGCCATGCCTCACGGCGTTTGATCCAGAGTTCGTAGCGCGGCGCCAGCGGCGTCGGCGCCTGCGAGAGGATGCCGAGCTTGATTTCCGCCTCCTGGTCATCGGCGGAAAACAGCCGCGAACCGCATCCGGTGCAGAAGCGCCGGCCGTGGAATTCGCCGGTTTCGCCGGAATGTTCAAATTGGCCGGCGGGCCAGACGCCGTAAAAGGTAAAGGCCGAACCGCTTTCCTTTCGGCAGTCGGTGCAGTGACAAATGCCGACGCGCAGCGGTTCGCCACGAACAGAAAGTTTCACCTGCCCGCAAAGGCATTGTCCGGAGAGCACGGTCATGGCTGATACCCGTTTCATCGATCTTGCGCTGCCGGGGAAACGGGCGGACCCGGCATCGGTTCCGTCCGCAGGCGCAGACGGGCCGGCGCCTGCTTGCGCCGGTGCAGGAAGCTTGGTGTTCTAAATAACAACCGTCTGGTTGTCGCGGGCGGCGAAGGCGCCGGGGAAGGCGGCCTCAGCCTGCGCTTCCATTTCGGCCAGTTGTTCGTCCGTGCGGGAGGGGGCGTGGTGGAACAAGGCGAAGCGCTTGGCGCCCGCCATTTTGGCCAGCTCGGTGCCGTGCTCCCAGGTCGAATGGCCGAAGCCCTTGAAGCGCTGCATCTCATCTTCATTGTAGGTGCAATCGTAGACGACGAGATCGGCGCCGTGCATCATCTCCAGGGAGACCGGATCATAACTGCCGGGAATATGCTCGATATCGTAGATCAGAGCGATCGAACGACCCCGCCATTCGATGCGGTAGCCGATGGCACCGCCCGGGTGGTTCAACGTGAAAGTCCTAATCTCGATGCCCTCATGCGGCTTCAGAACTTGGCCGGAGTGGAAATCGCGGAAGTTCATCGTCGCCTGACAGATGTCGGTCTTGACCGGAAACCAGGGCGGGCTGATGAACTGCTCGACCATTTCCCGCGTGCTCATCTTGCCGTCGAGGTGCCCGGACCAGATGTTGACGTTGATTGAGGGATAATAGATCGCCTTGAAGAAGGGCAGGCCGATGATGTGGTCGTAATGGCAGTGGCTGAAGAACAGGTCCACGTCGCTGACGCCGTCGGCAAGCAGCGACAGCCCCGCCTCGCGCAGGCCCGAACCTGCGTCGAAAAGCAACCGATGTTTTCCGCAGCGAATCTCGATGCAGGAAGTGTTACCGCCGTAGCGATCGAACTCGGGGCCCGATACGGGAATACTGCCGCGGACGCCCCAAAATTTTATCTGAAACAGTTCTGTCGTCATCGTTTTTCAAACCGGCCTTCCCGCATCGCCATCGTAATCATAGTTTATCCCGATGCGAAGCAGCAGAATTCCACGAGTTTGCCTGCGCCCCCTTTCATTCTCCTAACCGGTAGCGGAAGAAGAAGTATATTCTCCTAAGCAATCGGCTTTCGCTTCGGAAAGCAACCCAGTATGGTTGGTTTTCGGTAAATGGGCTGCGCGGGCAGGGCGTTTTCCGCAAGTCATGCCTATTAGATGGTTGCGCGCGATCGAAAAAGCAAATGCCCGCTCTCGCGCTGGAACCCCTGCCGCGCGGCTTGCCACAGTGCTGGCCGCAGCTGCGATCTCAAGCCGTCCCAAGCCGGTTGATATTTCCTATCAGTCCTCCGGCGAGCCGCAGGCTGGCGGCGGTTGCCATGGTCATCTGCGGCAGGAGCAGCCACTCGAGCGTCCAGGCCGCCCCGGAGCGCTCCTGTTCATGGACAAGAGACTGGTGGATACCCGAGAGCGCCGTGGCGTTGAAGCGGGCGAGCGAGACCAGAACTTCCGCGGCAACCGGGTTCTGCTTGTGCGCCATGGCCGAGGAGGTGCCGCCGCCTGAAATTTCGATCTCGCCGTCCATCTCGGCAAGCAGCGCGATATCCTGTCCCATCTTGCCGAGGCTGCCCGAAATCGAAGCGAACAGGCCGGCGATATCGGCGATCGGCAGACGCGCGCTCTGCCATTGCCTGATGTCGGTGAGGCCGAGCTCCTGGGCGAGCGAAGCGCGGACGGCGGCGGCCTGTGGCCCAAGCTTGTCGAGCGTGCCGGCAGCACCGCCGAACTGGACGGGGAAGCTCTGCTCGGTCAGGCGGTCGCGATAGGTCGCGAGCGGCGTGCGCCAGGCATTGAGACGGTCGGAGACGCTGATAGCGATCGCCGCCTGCATGCGGGTATGGCCCATCAGGCGGTTGCGGCCGAACTGCCGGTCGAGCCCGTCAAGCGCTGCGAGGATGGCGGAAAGTCGGCCGGCAAACAGGAAGACCACCGCCTTCAGGCGGATCATCAGGCTGGTGTCGATGACGTCCTGGCTGGTGGCGCCGAGATGCAGGTTTCTGCCCGCTTCCTCGCCGATCTCAGCGCGCAGCTGCTTGACGAGATCGGGGACGACGACCCCGTCTTTCGCCGTTGCCGCGCGAAGGCTGGCAAGATCTGGAGAAAAATCGGCGCAGGCTTCGGCAATCTTCCTTGCTGCCTCGCCGGGAATAAGGCCGTGCGCGGCTTCGGCCCTGGCGAGCGCGGCCTCGAAGGACAGCATGGCGCGAATATCGGCTTCGGCGGAAAAATAGGGCGCGATTTCGTCGTCGCCGACAAGGCCGGAGAGGAAGGGGTGGTCGAAGGGCGATGCGGTCATGGTTTGCTCGTTTGTGGTGGTGGCCCCCTCATCCGGCTGCCGCCACCCCGGGGTCGAGCCACTGGTCTCGACCCGTCCTTCGGACCCCCGACGGGAGAAGGGAAATGAGGCGGCGTCGGCGCCTTATGGGCAGGTTCTCTCGCGTGGCACTGTTCCCCTCTCCCCTCGGGGAGAGGGCAGGGTGAGGGGGCTGCTTGCGCGAATTTCTCCGACAAGCAGCCGGCACACCCTCAGATATCCAGAAACACCGTCTCCTTCGGCCCCTGCAGATGGATGTCGAAACGGCAGGTTGCGCTATCGCGGGTGGCGACCATGGTGGCAACGCGTTCGCGATGTTCGATGCGGGCAAGCAGCGGGTCGCTGGCGTTGGCTTCGGCCTCCTCCGGAAAATACATCCGCGTATGCAGGCCGATATTGATGCCGCGGGCGACGATCCAGAAGGTGATGTGCGGCGCCTGTCTGCGGCCGTCCTTGAAGGGGACCCACCCGGGCTTGATGGTTTCGAAGCTGTAGACGCCGTCGTCGGCCCGGGTCGGGCAGCGGCCCCAGCCGGCGAAGTTCGGGTCGGCGGCGCCGCGCATTTCCGAGGGACTGTTGTAAAGGCCGGCGCTGTCGGCCTGCCAGATCTCGACGACGGCATCGCGCACCAGCGCGTCCGCGCCGTCGAAGATGCGGCCAGTGACGGTGATGCGTTCGCCGAGCGTCTTGTCGTTGAGCATGACGCCGCCGAGATCGCTGTCGTAGACGCCTGTGATGTCGCAGAAATTCGGCGTCAGGCCGATATGCACATAGGGACCGGCGGTCTGCGACGGGGTTTCCTTGAGATAGCCGAGCTGCTGCATGGTCAGTTGCCCTCCAGCTTGTTTTCGAACATCGTCGAGCGGCGTCCGCGCAGCACGATATCGAATTTATAGGCGCGTGAATCCATCGGAATCGTATTGCCCCAGTCGAGCGGTGCGATCAGTTGCTCGATCGCCGCCTTGTCGGGGATCGTGCCGACGATCGGACATTTCCAGATCATGGGGTCGCCCTCGAAATACATCTGCGTGATCAGGCGCTGGGCAAAGCCGTGGCCGAAGATCGAGAAGTGGATATGGGCGGGGCGCCAGTCGTTGACGCCGTTCGGCCAGGGATAGGCGCCGGGCCGTACGGTGCGGAAATGGTAGCGGCCTTCCTCGTCGGTGATGGCACGGCCGCAGCCGCCGAAATTTGGGTCGATCGCCGCGAGATAGGTTTCCTTCTTGTGGCGATAACGGCCGCCGGCATTGGCCTGCCAGAATTCGACCAGGGCGCCGGCCACCGGCTTGGCCCGTTCGTCGAGCACGCGGCCATGGACGATGATGCGTTCGCCGATGGCGCTTTCGCCGGGCCGCGCATAATTCAGGATCAGGTCGTTGTCGAGCTCGCCGATGATCGAATGGCCGAAGACCGGGCCCGTTGTTTCGGAGATCGTGCCGTCGAGTGACAGCAGCGCGCGCTGCGGCGCGCGCAGCACCGAGGTTTTGTAGCCGGGGGTCAGCGCCGGCGCGTGCCAGGCGCGGTCGCGGGCGAAGAAGGCGCCGGTCTCCGGCTTGCTGTTTGCTCGTTCGGACATTTCTCCCCCTCAGGCCGCTTTCTCGGCGTCCATCTGTGCAAAGGCCTGCTTGGCAATCTTGATCGCGTGGTTGGCGGCGGGAACGCCGGCATAGATCGCCACATGTAACAGCGCCTCGCAGATATCCTCCCGGGTCGCACCCGTTTTGGCGGTGGCACGCACATGCATGGCGACCTCATCGTCCTGGCCGAGTGCGGCCAGCAGCGCGATGGTGACGATCGAACGCTCGCGCCTCGTCAGCGCCGGGCGCGACCAGACATGGCCCCAGGCGGCTTCGGTGATCAGTTCCTGGAAGGGGCGGTCGAACTCCGTCGTTGCCGCTATGGCACGCTCGACATGGGCGTCGCCTAGCACGGCGCGGCGGGTCGCCATGCCTTGCCGGTAGCGTTCGGAGGGGGACGCGGTCTCGTTCATGGGCTATTTTCTCCAGGCGAAATGGATGTGAGGAAGGCGCGGATGATCGCCGTCAGCGCCTCCGGCTGCTCAACACAGGGAATATGCGCGCAATCGCGGATGACTTCGTAACGAGCGCCAGGGATCAGCCGCGCCGTGGAGAGTACCAGATCGGGCGGGGTCGAGCCGTCCTGGTCGCCGACGATGCAGATTGTCGGCGCAGCGATCGACTTCGCGGCTTCGGTGAAATCCGAGTCGCGGATCGCCTCACAGGCGGCGAGGTAACCCTCCACCGGCTGGCGCGTTAGCATGTTGCAATAGCCGGAATAGGCGGTGTTCTCGGGCCGTCGGAAGGCCGGCGTGAACCAGCGCTCCATGATGGCGTCGACGATGCTGCCGATGCCATCTTTCTTGACGGCGGCAATGCGGGCGTTCCAGCTCTCTGCCGTGCCGATCTTGTGGGCGGTGTCGCAAAGGATGAGGGCGCCGACGAGATCCGGCCGGTGCTGAACGAGCGACTGAGCGATGAGGCCGCCAACCGAGAGGCCACAGATGACGGCATCCTTGACCGAGAGCAGGTCGAGCAGGCCGGCAAGATCGGTCGCATGATCCTCGATCGATGAGGGGAGCTGGCCGACGTCGGAAAGGCCGTGGCCGCGCTTGTCGTACAGCACGATTGCGTAATCGCCGGCAAGCCGTACCACGACATCGCGCCAGATGCGGAAATCCGTTCCGAGCGAATTGATGAAGACGATCACCGGCCGGTCGGCGGGAGCGCCGATAAGCTGATAGTGGATCGTCACGTCGTTTATGCGGGCGAACTGCACGTCGCTTCCTCCGTCATCATGAGCTCAGCCGGGTAGCCCCTCATCCGGCTGCCGCCACCTTCTCCCCGCGTGCGGGGAGAAGGGATTTGCCGCACCGTCTCCCTCAACCTCGATGCCGCGTTTGGCACGTCCCCTCGTCCCGCCTGCGGGAAGAGGGTTAGGGTGAGGGGCAGCCATTCCCGCCCCTCCGACATGCTCGGCCTTGAGCAGAGCATCCACACGGCACCACCAGCCACGGGTCAAGGCCGAGGATGACCGATTGCGCCTTCTCGTCAACTCGCCACCATCTCTTGGCGCAAAACTGAATGGTTGATCCGGTTAAGTAAAATGATATTTTCAGGCATCTCGATAACCCGGGAGTTATGGAATGATCGACAGCCGCGTCAAATTTCGTCATCTGCAGACCTTTGTCGAGGTGGCGCGGCAGAAGAGCGTAATGAAGGCGGCGGAGTTGCTGCATGTCAGCCAGCCGGCGGTGACGAAGACGATCCGCGAACTGGAAGAGGTGCTGGGTGTTGCCGTCTTCGAGCGCGACGGCCGCGGCATCAAGATCACCCGTTACGGCGAGGTTTTCTTGCGGCATGCAGGCGCCGCGCTGACGGCGCTGCGCCAGGGTCTCGATTCCGTCTCGCAGGAGCAGTTCGCTGATGCGCCGCCGATCCGGATCGGCGCCCTGCCGACGGTGTCGTCGCGCATCATGCCGCGGGCGATGGAACTCTTCCTCAAGGAAAATACCCGGAGCCGGGTGAAGATCGTCACCGGCGAAAACGCCGTGCTCTTGGAGCAGCTTCGCGTCGGCGATCTCGATCTCGTGGTTGGCCGCCTGGCCGGAGCTGAGAAGATGGCGGGCTTTTCCTTCGAACATCTCTATTCCGAGCAGGTGGTGTTTGCAGTGCGTCCCGGCCATCCGCTGCTCGATGGCCGGCAATCGCCCTTTGCCGGTTTCGCCGACTACACGGTGCTGATGCCGACGCGCGGCTCGATCATCCGGCCGGTCGTCGAAAATTTCCTCATCGCCAACGGTATTTCCAGCCTGCCGAACCAGATCGAGACGGTGTCGGACTCCTTCGGCCGCGCCTTCCTGAGGGCAAGCGATGCGATCTGGATCATTTCCAACGGCGTGGTGGCAGGCGATGTCGCCGATGGGCGGCTGGCGCTTCTGCCGATCGACACCGGCGAAACCAAGGGGCCGGTCGGGCTGACGATGCGCGCCGATGCGGTGCCATCGCTGCCGCAATCGATCCTGATGCAGACGATCCGCGAGGCGGCCGGAGAGCTATCCTGAAGTCCGACTTCCAATTAACTTGCCGGATGCCCAGATTTGGACTAAATCTAGTTCAAGACAGGAGAATGCTATGCAGCAGGCAAGACACAGGGAGCAGGAGCCGGAGCGGCTGGAAACGCAGCGGTTTGCGCCGGCCAATCGAAGGCGGCTCAGCCCGCCGGCCTTGCGGACCTTCCTGGCGATCGCCGATCTCTGGGGGCTCACTGAAGAACAGCGCCTCCTCGTGCTCGGTTATCCCTCCCGCTCGACCTATCACAGCTGGGCCAAGCAGGCGCGTGAGCACGGCGCCTTCACCCTCGATGTCGATACGCTGACCCGGATCTCCGCCGTGCTCGGCATCCACCAGGCGCTCGGCGTGCTGTTTGCCGACGAACGCGCCGGAATCGACTGGCTGCGAACGCCGCATCAGGCGCCTGTCTTCGGCGGCCACCCGCCGCTCGATATCGTCACAAGCGGCACCCAGGACGGGCTGATAACTGTGCGCCGGTTTCTCGACGGCGCGCGCGGCGGGCTCTATATGCCGCCGAACCGGCTCGACGAGGCATTCACGCCCTACGAAGACGCGGACATCGTCTTCCGGTGAGCGACCGTTTCGCCGAGGCGCCGCGACCGTCCTACCGGCTGATCCCGTCGCGATTTCCGCCGATCGGTCTCTTCGATACTGTGGCGAGGGCGGCCGATCTCGAAGCCGTCATGGAACTTGTGGGATGGACCAATGACCGGCTCGTGGCCGACCGCATCCGGCGGCTTCCCGAAAGCGAATGGGTCTACGGCACGCCCAATGCCAGCATCGTGATGGCGGCATTCCTGCATGTCGCACCCGGCGGCATGCGGTTCAATGGCCCCGATCTCGGCGCCTGGTATGCAGCCGACAATCTGAAGACAGCCGCCGCCGAGGTCGGTCATCATCTCCGCCGCGAGGCTGTGGCGCGTGGGGTGGCGACGATGGCGCGCACCTATCGCAGCTATACCGCCACCCTGATCGGCGACTATCTCGACATTCGCGGCGAACAGACGCTGCGGCCCGATATCTATGACGGCACGAGCTACGCTGCATCGCAGGTGCTCGGCGAAGAGGTGCGCTCGAGTGGCGGCGCCGGCATTCTCTATGACAGCGTGCGGCTGAGAGGCGGGGTGAACGTCGCGGCGCACCGGCCGAGGAATATCCGCGACGTGGTGCAGGCCGATCATTTCGAAATCACTGTTTTCGCCGCCGACCGGCGCATCGATGTGAGGAAGCTTTCCACCCGACGACGGCCAAAAGGCGGTGCCTAAAGCGGCAGGCGTTCGGCCCACGCCTTTGCCGCCTTTGCCATCGCGGCGAGGTGGTCGGCAGCGGAGAAGCCGGAGATTTTCTTGCGCGGCTTCAGGTCATGGTCGCCGTCCTCAAGCCAGAGGATCTCGATCCTGTCGGAGAGATCATAGCCCGGCACCTCGTCCTTTGTCCCGAACTCGTCGCGCATACCCTGGCAGATCAGCGTGGGTGTCGCGAGCCTTTTGAGGTGGCCGGTGCGCAGCTTCTCCGGCTGGCCGGGTGGATGGAAGGGATAGCCGAGGCAGAGCAGGCCAGTGATCTTTCCCCTGTCGTAGAGACCGTCTGCGACCATGCTCGCCACCCGTCCGCCCATCGACTTGCCGCCGATGATGAGAGGACCGCCAGCGTCGAGCGCGGCAATCGCCGCCTCATATTCGGGGTTGAGGGTTTCGGCGCGCGGCGGCGGCTTGCGCCCTTCCGCGGTGCGGCGGGCGGCCATATAGGCGAATTCGAAGCGGGCGACGCGAAAGCCGACGCCGGCAAGCGCGTCGGCCGCCGCTGTCATCGAGGCCGAATCCATCGGCGCGCCGGCGCCATGGGCAAGAAGGATGGTGAAGCGAGCATCCTGCGGCCCCTGCAGCAAAAACCTTTCGAGCATCGGCAATCCTCCATCCGCCCCCGGAACCATGTCGGCAGCCCGGACTTCTTCCCTGGAAAGGAGACAGACAATGTCGACGAATGATGAAAACGTAAAGCCCGAGCAGCGCCGTCCCAAGGATGTCAATGCCGTTCCCAGCAAGCCGGAACCCGCCGACGCCGAATCGATGGCGCCGCCGGCCGTGCAGCCGGCTGGGCAGGGCGACAAAAGCGAGCGGCCGGTGGTCAATCCGGTGACCGGCGCCGCCCTTTAGTGGCCGCATGCTAAAGATGATGCAAAAAGCCCTTGAAACGGCGAATGCAAGCGTCCATATAGCGGGCCTGCCTGAAAAATGGATGCGCCCGGTATCGACGTTGTCGAGCTGTTCGCTGTCCGACAGGATAAGGGCGCTCCCCGCAAGGGTCGAGCGCCCTTTTTGCTTTTCCGACGTCGGGTGGATTCACGGCTTGGGTTTGCATTGGTGGCGATAGCGAGCAATCCTACCATAATCTATAGAGCACTTCGGAATCCCGAAATTGGCTGGATCCTTGAAATTGTTCAATGTTTTTCCACGGGCACATGGCTGATAAAGGCGTCGAATTTCGGAATCCCGAAGCGGATTTCGGGATTCCGAAGTGGGATTTTTTTCGCGCCGGCGTTTTCTCGCTGAGCGAGGATTATCCCATCTCCCGCGTGCTCGCCGTCAGAAAATCGATGAAGGTACGGACCTTGGCCGAGAGATATTTGCGGCTCGGATAGACGGCGTAAAGCGTGCTGTTGAAGCCGAGCATAATGGCCGGAAGCACGATCTCCAGACGGCCTGCCTCGATATCCTGCTCAGCCATCCATGTCGGCAGGAAGGCGAGGCCCATGCCGCGCAGGGCCGCCAGGTGCATAATTGTCTCGTTGTCGCTCTGCATCACCGTGCGGAAGGTGATCTTGTGTGGTCCGTCCGGACCTTCCAGCGACATGCTTTCCCCAGTATTGACACCGGAGTAGCGAAGCAGTGCGTGGCCGTTGAGCTCGCCGACGTTCCGGGGCCGCCCGGTTCGCTCGAGGTAATCCGGCGAGGCCATGAGACGGAACTGCACATTCGTCAGCGGGCGGGCGACGAGGCCCGGATCGAGCCGGTCCTGCGACGTTGCCCGCAGCGCCAGATCGAAACCTTCGTCAACCAGATTGACCAGCCGGCCACTGAGATCCAAGTCCAGGCAGACGTCAGGGTAGCGCCGGTTATACGCTGCCAGCATGTCGGTAAAATAGCTGGTTGCCGCCCAAACCGGCGCGCTCAGTTTCAGCATGCCGCGGGGAGCGACCGTCACATTGCCGATCGCGTCTTCCACCTCGTCCAGCCGTTCGAGCATCTCCCTGGTTTGGTTGAAATAAAGCCGCCCTGTCTCCGTCAGGCTGACATGCCGGCTGGTTCGGTTGAGCAGCCGCGTGCCCAGCCGGCTCTCGAGCTGTATCACATGCTTGCTCGCCATTGCCGGTGAAACGCCCAGGCGATCGGCGGCAGCGGTGAAGCTTTTCAGTTCGGCGACGGTGCAAAATACCCGCAGGCTCGTCAACGTATCCATTGATCATCAACATCCAGGAAATGGTTCTTCAATATCTGCCACATTGATCAATGATGGAGATAAAATCAAAATCTTCCTATCGAGCCGCTGCCCCAATGCTCGCGGCAATGATGCGAAGGACAATTCCGTGACAGATTCTCGACTCCCGACCTATTTCGTCAGCCATGGCGGTGGTCCCTGGCCCTACATGACAGGCGAATTCCGTCGCAACTTCGACGTGCTCGAACAGTCGCTGGTCGACATGCGCGCTGAACTCGGTGATGCGCCGAAGGCGATCCTCGTGATCTCGGGGCACTGGGAAGAGGAAGGTTTTGCCATATCGTCGGGCGTCAAACCGGGCATGGTCTACGACTATCACGGCTTTCCCGAACACCTCTATCACATCACCTACAATGCCCCCGGTTCGCCTGATGTCGCAAACCGCGTCCAGCATCTGCTGCGGGCGAGCGGTATCGAAGCGGCGCTTGATCCGACGCGTGGTTACGATCACGGCACGTTCAGCATCATGAAGCCGCTCTATCCGGAAGAGAACATCCCTGTCGTGCAGCTTTCGCTGGATGCGGGTTATGATCCGGGGCTGCACATCAGCGTCGGCCGGGCGCTGGCGCCGTTGCGTGACGAGGGCGTCCTGATCATCGGCAGCGGTCTCAGCTATCACAATCTTTCGGCCATGCGCGGCACCGGCGGATATGAGCCGTCCCGCCGCTTCGATGCCTGGCTTCAGGAAACACTGGTTCACATAGCCTGCGACAAGCGTACCGAGCGGCTGTTCGAATGGCAGCAGGCGCCGGCCGCCCGGGCGGCGCATCCGCGCGAAGACCACCTCATCCCGCTCATGGTGGTGGTCGGCGCCGCCGAGAACGAAGCCGGCGCCACCACCTATCACCAGAAGGATTTTGCCGGCGGGCTCACCGCATCGAGCTTCCGTTTCGGCCGCGCGCCCTCAACCCCCCAATCACATGGAGATGCGCAATGACCGGCGAAATCTTCAAGCCGTCTTCGCCACGCCGATAAGGCTCTGGAAAGAAAACCAGGAACTCAGAAGGCGGCCTCCGCCGCCTGACCTCACATCAACCTTTTTGGAGAAACTCGATGATCAATACCGGCAAATGGACGCCATACATTCTCGCACTTCTGCGCATCATGGCGGCCTTACTCTTCCTCGAACATGCCACAATGAAGTTTCTGCAGTTTCCGGGTCCGATTCAAGGCGTACCCTATCCGCTGCCCGCCCTCCTGCTGGTTGCAGGCGCAATCGAGGTGATCACCTCTGCTCTGATGCTCGTCGGATTTCGAACGCGCATCGCCGCATTCATCGCTTCGGGCGAAATGGCTGCCGCCTACTTCATGGGCCACACGCCGTATGGCTTCTGGCCGGCGCTGAACATGGGCGAAGGTGCCATCCTGTTCTGCTTCATCTTCCTCTACATCGCCTTTGCCGGCGGCGGAGCCTGGACGCTCGACAACGCGCGTCCTCCCGCCACGGCTTGAGACGGCCTCATCCGGGAATCGCCTGTGCCCGGCAGCCGGGCATAGGTGCAAACGAAACGCTAAAAATTCTGGAGGCGCAATGAAAGCGGCACTTCTGAAATCCTATGGTGATGTCGATCAGTTCGAAATCGCGGATATTCCAGCGCCGAAGCCCGGACCGGGCGAAGTCCTAATCAAGATAGAGGCATCCGCCGTCAACCCCTTCGATCTCATTCTCCGCCGGGGCTTTATGGCGCAGTACATCCCGCTTCCGCTGCCGGCCGTGCTCGGAGGTGACGCCGCCGGCACCATCTCGGCACTCGGCGAAGGTGTGACCGGTTTTGCGGTCGGCGACCGGGTGGTCGCCGATTTTGCCGCAAACGGCAGAGGCGCGCATGCGGAATATGGTGTCGTTCCCTCGACATCCATCGCAAGGCTGCCGGCCGCACTCGGCTTCGAGCAGGGCGCCTCGCTGGTCAAGGCAGGTCTTACCGGCCGGCAGACCGTCGAAGCGCTCGGCGTCAAGGGCGGCGACCGGGTCCTCGTTTCTGGCGGCCTCGGCACGGTCGGACGGTCCGCCATCCAATACCTCAGGCAGATCGGCGCCCAGCCGGTTGCGGGCGTCCGGCCCGAGCGGCTGAACGAAGGCCGGGGGCTGGCGGGCGAAGCACTCGACATCACGGTTCCCGCCGCAAGCCCAAGTTTCGACTACGCGATCAGCACGGCCGGCCCGGTGGCCGGCAACCTCATCGGTTATGTCCGCGACCGCGGCACGGTTGCGAGCATCGTTCCGGTGCCGGAAGGCGCCAATGCCGGAAACCGCGTTATCATCCGCGAACTCTATCATCGCACCGACGCGGCCATGCTCGACTCTATTCTGGCGTCCGCCGCCAGCGGTGACCTGGTGATCCCGATTTCCCATACCTTCACCCTGGAGCAGATCGGCCTTGCCCAGAACGCGGTTGCGGCAGGTGCTCCCGGGAAGGTCGTTCTCAAACACTGAAAAGCAGACAAGCGGCACCGCTTCACGCGAAAGGTAGCACCGGCATGACGTTCTTCGTGCCGGTCGTTTCGGTCGCTTGCGTGGTTTTCTTTTCCATTCCTCCTCAAAGGCGGATTTTTCCGCCGGTCCTGTCGATTTTCGCATCTGAGGATCGTCTTCCTAACGATGTGCTGGAAATCCGTTGCGATCGCGGCACATCCTTTGAGCCCCCGAGACGCGCAACGACAGAAGGAGGATATGTGATGGATGATCAGCAGCTGGTACCCGCCGCCGTACTCGCGGCAAAAAACGGCGTCCGTTTTCCCAATGAGAGCGAGGAATATCGCAGTGCCCGCGACGCGCTGCTTGCCGAAGAGATCGAATTGCGCCGGCACATCGAGCGCGTGGCAAGACAGCGCCGGGCGCTGCCGCCGGGCGGCGAGGTGAAGAAGGATTATCGCTTCGAAGGCGCCGACAGGCCGATCTCGCTGAGCGAGCTCTTTGCCGACAAGGAGACGCTGATCGTCTATAGCTACATGTTCGGGCCGGAGCGCGAGCGTCCATGCCCCATGTGCACCTCGCTGCTGTCGGCCTGGGACGGTGAGGTGCCTGACATCCAGCAACGCGCTGCGCTTGCGGTCGTTGCCCGCTCGCCGATCGGAAAGCTGCTTGCCTTCAAGAAGGAGCGCGGCTGGCATCACCTGCCGCTCTATTCCGACACGACGGGCGATTACAGCCGCGACTACAACGCCATCGGCAAAGGCGGCGGCGATGACCCTGCCTATAACGTCTTCACACGGCGCGACGGCACCATCCGCCACTTCTGGAGCCAGGAAATGGGCGACGTCACCTCGGATCCCGGCGAGGACCCGCGCGGCGCCCCCGACCTGATGCCGCTCTGGACCTTGATCGACACGACGCCGGAAGGCCGGGCGCCGGACTGGTATCCGAAGCTGTCCTACTGACGGTTTTAGCGCGCGCTGCGTCAGCCGGTGGAGCGGTTTCTGGAGGTCTCGATCCATTCGAGATTGGTCACAGAAGCCTCCGGTAGCAACGACGGATCGAGATCGTAGACGTAGCCGCTCAGCATGTCGGCGGCGCGTTCGGCCGCCTTGATCTTCGCCTCGGTTTCCGCGACCGCCTTGGAGATCGCTTCGATGCGGGCGCGGAACATATGGGCGAGCACGTCACGGCCGGACTGCTTTTCCAACCGCTCCAGATGCAGGCCGACGCGCGAGGCGTGGCGTTCCAGCTCGCTCTTGCTGAACCGCGCCTTGCGCAATTCCTCGGAGAGGCTTTCTTGCATGACCGCGACCGGATCGAAACTGCCCGGCGCCCGCTCGTCGAGCACGGCGTCGGTGACGAGCTTCTCGATCATCACAAGCGCCTGCAGCTCGGCCGCATCGGCGAATTCGACGTCATAGCCGGTATCGTCATAGACCTTGCGGCGGACCGGATCGAGAAGCAGCGCGTAGGCTTTCTGCAGATTGTCGAAGGCTTCCGTATCGCCGCCCGAATCAGGATGGGCGACCTTTGCCAGGCGCCGGTAGGCCGCCTTCAGCTTCGCCTCGTCCGCATCGCGTTCAACGCCGAGAATATCGTATGGATCCGTCACACCTGCTCCCTTGCCGCCCTTGATGTCGCGGGCAGTCTAGGTCTTCTTCTGCATCAGAAGGGCAAAGTTTAGACCGAAAGCAGGAACGGCGTCCATGGCCTGATATCGCGATCGCCGATGCTGGCACCCTGATTTTTTCCGAAATCGATCGAAATTCCAAACTGTTAAGGGAAAATCAGTGAGTGGCGATCGAGATGAGATAACATCTGGCCTGGCCGTCGATATCAAGCGCAGCTATCGTCATATCCTCGATCAGCAGCGTGTCGCCGGCTGCAAGCGTCCCGGTCTCGCCCGACCGGCGGAATGACACCATGCCGCGGTGGCAGAGGAACAGGCATGTCGGCGATGGCAACGGCAGGCGCGTGGCGCCGTCGATGTCGATTCGGGCGAGGCTATGGGTGAGGCCGGCCCGGCGCGTCATGACGTTGAGATCGGTGATTGCGCCGTCTTCGAGCCTGGCGGTGACGGGGATATCAGCCGGGAAGGCAAGAGGAGTGCTTTGTGTCGTCAGCAGGACAGCAGCGCTGCCGTCGATCTCGAGCACCATGCCGTTGCCGTCGAGGACCGCCAGCGTCCGGTCGATGCCCGGGAAAATCGAAAACGGTCCGTCCTCCGCGACCGCTGCCATGCTGATGCGCCAGTCGAAATCGTCGATCGAGGCGCCTGGCGGAGAAACGGCGATCTCCACCGTCTCTCCCTTGCCGTTCTTCCACGGCATGCGCTTGTGATCGCCGGCGCGCAGGATCCTCATGTGGTTCAGTTTCCGAGGATGCCGGGCAGGCGCAGGCCCTTGTCCCGGGCGCAATCGAGGGCGATGTCGTAGCCGGCATCGGCGTGGCGCATGACGCCTGTCGCCGGATCGTTCCAGAGCACGCGCTCGAGACGCTTTGCCGCATCATCCGTGCCGTCGGCGCAGATGACGACGCCGGAGTGCTGCGAGAAGCCCATGCCGACGCCGCCGCCGTGATGCAGCGACACCCAGGTGGCGCCAGAGGCGGTGTTGAGCAGGGCGTTGAGCAGCGGCCAGTCTGAGACAGCGTCGGAGCCGTCCTTCATCGCCTCGGTTTCGCGGTTCGGCGAGGCGACCGAGCCGGAATCGAGGTGGTCGCGGCCGATGACGATCGGCGCGGAAAGCTCGCCGTTTTTGACCATTTCATTGAAGGCCAGAGCCAGGCGGTGACGGTCGCCGAGGCCGACCCAGCAGATACGCGCCGGCAGGCCCTGGAAGGAAATGCGCTCCCTGGCCATGTCGAGCCAGTTGTGCAGGTGCTTGTTGTCGGGCAGCAGCTCCTTCACCTTGGCGTCGGTCTTGTAAATATCCTCCGGGTCGCCCGAGAGGGCTGCCCAGCGGAAGGGGCCGATGCCGCGGCAGAACAGCGGTCTTATATAGGCAGGCACGAAGCCGGGGAAGGCGAAGGCGTTTTCCAGGCCTTCATCCTTGGCGACCTGACGGATATTGTTGCCGTAGTCGAGTGTGGGAATGCCGGCGTTCCAGAAGGCGATCATCGCCTCGACATGCTCGCGCATCGAGGCGCGCGCCGCCTTTTCCACAGCCTTCGGATCGCTTTCGCGCTTGGCCTTCCATTCGGCCATAGTCCAGCCTTTCGGCAGGTAGCCGTTGATCGGATCATGCGCCGAGGTCTGGTCGGTGACGATATTGGGGCGGATGCCGCGGCGAACCATTTCCGGCAGGATCTCGGCGGCATTGCCGAGCAGGCCGACGGACTTGGCTTCGCCTGCCTTGGTCCAGCGGTCGATCATCGCGAGCGCTTCGTCGAGCGTCTCGGCCTTGGCGTCGAGATAGCGGGTGCGTAGGCGGAAGTCGATCGAATCCGGATTGCATTCGACGGCGAGGCAGCAGGCGCCCGCCATGACGGCGGCGAGCGGCTGGGCGCCGCCCATGCCCCCGAGACCGCCGGTCAGGATCCACTTGCCTTTGAGATTGCCGCCGTAATGCTGGCGACCGGCCTCGACGAAGGTCTCGTAGGTGCCCTGCACGATGCCCTGCGTGCCGATATAGATCCACGAGCCGGCCGTCATCTGGCCGTACATGGCAAGGCCCCTCTTATCCAGCTCGTTGAAATGATCCCAGGTCGCCCAATGCGGCACCAGATTGGAGTTGGCGATCAGCACGCGCGGCGCATCCTTATGCGTGCGGAAGACGCCGACCGGCTTGCCGGATTGCACCAGCAGCGTTTCCTCTTCCGTCAGCGTCTTCAGCGTGGCGACGATGCGGTCGAAATCCTCCCAGGTGCGCGCAGCGCGGCCGATGCCGCCATAGACGACGAGCTCGTTCGGATTTTCGGCGACGTCGGGGTCGAGATTGTTCATCAGCATGCGCAACGGCGCTTCTGTCATCCAGCTCTTGGCATTGAGATCGTTGCCGCGGGGCGCGCGGATTTCACGGATATTGTGGCGTGGATTGGTCATGACGGTTCCCCTGTCGAGTGAGCTTTATCGTTTCAGGCCGGGTGCTATCTGTTCGAGGCGCACCAGAATGTTTTTGAGATGAATGCGAAGCCTGTCGGCCTTGGCGGCGTCATAGGCGAAGGGCGGCGTCTCGGTCTGCAGATGCGTCGATTGCGCGAGCTCCATCTGGATCGCGTGCACACCGGTCTCGGGCCGGCCGTAATGGCGGGTCGTCCAGCCCCCCTTGAAACGGCCGTTGAGCACGCTGTCATAACCTTCGGCGGCTTGCGTGACGGTAAGCGTCGCCTGCTCGACGGCGCTGTCGCAGGTCCTGCCCATGTCGGTGCCGATATTGAAATCCGGCAGCTTGCCTTCGAACAGGAAGGGAATATGCGAGCGGATCGAGTGGCAATCGTAAAGGATCGCGACGCCATGGATTGCCCTGACGCGCTCGATCTCGGCGGCAAGTGCCGCGTGATAGGGCGCATGGAAATCCCTGAGCCGTGCGGCGATATCGACCTCGTCGGGCGCCTGCCCGTCCTTCCAGATTGGCTTGCCGTCGAAGTCCGTTTCCGGAACGAGACCGGTGGTGTTCTGGCCGGGATAGAGGCTGACGCCGGCCGGATCGCGGTTGGCGTCGATCACGTAGCGATGGAAGTTGGCGCGGACCGTCGTGATGTTGTCGAGCAGCCCGTCATAGAGGTGGTGGATGTGCCAATCGGTATCGGCGAGGATACGGCCATTGTCGTTGAGGCGGTCGGCGATGTCGGGCGGCACCTCGGTGCCGGTATGGGGGAAGCCGAGGATGATCGGCGAGGTGCCCTGGCGGGTTTCGTATGGTGCGGTCATGGGCAAAGCGCTCCGGCGTTGCGGGCGTTACCCCCCTCTGTCCTGCCGGACCCGGGGTCGAGCCGCGTGTCTCGACCCGTCCTTCGGACCCCCACAAGGGGGGAGATCGACTCGTGGATAGGGCTGCGCCAAACAATTGACGTTGGAGCGAGCGGGTCCGCCCAGCCGATCTCCCCACCTGTGGGGGAGATGCCCGACAGGGCAGAGGGGGGTGCCAAGTGCGCAGACATCACCATCAACCCTCCAAAACCGGCAAAATGCCTGTCGAAACTGAATCGTTCAGCGCCCCCGTCGCCACCAGTGCGGCGGCGGCGGCGAGATCCCCCGCCAAGTAACGATCACTCTCGAGGCTCGGCACCTTGGCGCGGATCGCAGCGATCGCCTTCAAAAGCTCCGGGCTCGTCGACAGCGGCGCGCGCAGTTCGACGCCCTGGGCTGCCGTCAGCGCCTCGATGCCGATGATGGCGAACAGGTTTTCGGTCATGCCGAGCAAGCGCCGGGCGCCGTGGCAGGCCATAGAGACATGGTCTTCCTGATTGGCAGAGGTCGGTGTCGAATCGACCGAGGCCGGGTGCGACATCTGCTTGTTCTCCGACATCAGCGCCGCCGAGGTGACCTCGGCGATCATAAGGCCGGAATTCAAGCCCGGCTTCCTGGCGAGGAAGGCCGGCAGGCCATAGGAGAGGGTGGGGTCGACGAGCAACGCAATGCGGCGCTGCGAGATCGCGCCGATCTCGCAGATGGCGAGCGCGATCTGGTCGGCGGCGAAGGCGACGGGTTCGGCGTGGAAATTGCCGCCAGAGACGACGGAATTATCCGAGAGCACCAGCGGATTGTCGGTGACCGCATTGGCTTCGATCTCCAGCGTGCGGGCGACCGAGCGCAAGAGATCGAGGCAGGCGCCGTCGACCTGCGGCTGGCAGCGGATGCAATAGGGGTCCTGCACCCGCTCGTCGCCCTCGATATGGCTCTGGCGGATGATGGAGTTTTCGAGCAGGCCGCGCAGGGCTGCTGCCGTGTCGATCTGCCCCTTATGGCCGCGCAGCGCATGGATATCGGCATGGAAGGGCGCCGAGGAGCCCATGGCCGCATCCGTGGACATGGCGCCCGTGATCAAGGCGGATTGGGCGGCGCGATGGGCGCGGAACAGGCCGGCGAGCGCCAGCGCCGTCGAGGCTTGGGTGCCGTTGATCAGCGCCAGGCCCTCCTTGGCGGCGAGCACGACCGGTTTCAGCCCGGCGCGTTCGAGGGCTTCAGCGCCGGAAAGGCATTTGCCGTCGAAAAAGGCTTCGGCCTCGCCCATCATGACCGCCGCCATATGGGCGAGCGGCGCAAGATCGCCGGAAGCGCCGACCGAACCCTTTTCCGGGATCAGCGGGATGACGCCCTTATCCAGCATGCCTTCGATCAGTCGCACCAGTTCCAGCCGCACGCCGGAGGCGCCGCGCCCGAGCGAGACGAGCTTCAGCGCCATGATCAGGCGTACGATATTCTCCGGCAGCGGCGCCCCGACGCCGCAACAATGAGACAGGATAAGATTGCGCTGCAGGGTGGCGACATCGGCGCTGTCGATCTTGATCGAGGCAAGTTTGCCGAAGCCGGTATTGATGCCATAGACCGGCGCGTTGCCGGCGGCGATCTCGGCAATGCGGGCGGCGGCCTTGTTTATGCCGGCGTCGAAAGCGGGATCGAGTCTTGCCGGCTCGCCCGTCCAGTAAATAGTCTCGAGGTCGTTGAGCGAGACGGTGCCCGGGTGGAGGGTGATGGTCATCGACCGTTCCTTTCGCCCTTGAAGATACGCGCATGAAGTGGGTTGAAGCCGATGCGGTAGACGAGCTCGGCGAGGGTTTCGACATTCCAGACGGCGAGATCGGCTGACTTGCCGGGCTCGATCGTTCCGGTCTCGGCGATGAGGCCGAGAGCGCGGGCGCCTTCGCGGGTGGCGCCGGCGATGCATTCCTCGACGGTGAGCCCGAACAGTGTCGCCGACATGTTCATGGTCAGCAGCATCGAGGTCAGCGGCGAGGTGCCGGGATTGCAGTCTGTGGCGATCGCGATCGGCACGCCGGCCCGGCGCAGCGCCTCGACCGGCGGCTTCTGCTTCTCATGGATGGCGTAGAAGGCGCCGGGCAGGAGCACGGCGACAGTCCCAGCAGCCGCCATCGCGGCAACGCCATCTTCGTCGAGATATTCGAGATGATCGGCTGAAAGCGCGCCGTATGACGCAGCAAGCTTGGCGCCGCCGAGATTGGAGAGCTGTTCGGCATGCAGCTTGACCGGCAGGCCGAGCGCCTTCGCCTTGTCGAAGACCCGGGCGATCTCGGTCGTGGAAAAGGCGATGCCCTCGCAGAACCCGTCGACGGCATCGGCGAGGCCGAGATTATACATGTCGTCGAGGCCGGGCAGCACGACATCGTCGAGATAGTCGCCGTTGCGGCCTTTGTATTCCACCGGCGTCGCATGCGCGCCGAGATAGCTGGTGGCGACGCGCACCGGTCTGATATGACCGAGAAGGCGCGCGCTCTGCAGCATTTTCACTTCGCCGGCCCGGTTCAGCCCGTAGCCGGACTTCACTTCGATCGTCGTGACACCTTCGGCAAGCAGCGTATCGAGCCGCGGCAGCGCTTCGGCGACGAGGTCTTCGACCGACAGCGCATTGGTGGCCTTCACCGAGGACACGATGCCGCCGCCGGCGCGGGCGATTTCTTCGTAGGTCGCGCCGGCAAGGCGCATCTCGAATTCGCGGGCGCGATTGCCGCCGTGAACGATGTGGGTGTGGCAGTCGACGAGACCGGGGGTGACCCAGCGGCCTTCGAGATCCACGATCTCGGATTTCTCGATGGCGGATGCCGGCAATTCGCTTTCGGCGCCAGCAAAGGCGATACGGCCCCCTTCAGTCAGCACGGCGCCCTTTTCGATGATGCCGAGACCTGCTCTGTCGGGCGCCAGCGTCGCAAGCCGCGCATTTCGCCACAGCACCGGCCGGATATCGGCGGATGGGGTACCCTCAGAAAAATTGTTCCCGCTCATCAGCTTTGCGCCTTTCCTTATGCCGAAACATGTATATACATAATCAACAGGTGACAAGAGAAATTTTGCGCGCTTTTCTGGAAAAGAAAGATCGGCGGCGCGGCAGGAGGAGAAGAAGGCCATGACCATACTTCACGCGGAGACGGCGCTGACGTCGCAAGGCTGGCGGAAGAACGTGCGGCTGACGCTCGAAGAAGGGTGCATCGCCCGGGTCGAGCCCGACGCTGCCGCAGCACCCGGCAATGAGCGCCATGCCCTGATCGTTCCCGCCATGGGCAACCTGCACAGCCATGCCTTCCAGCGAGCGATGGCCGGCCTTGCCGAAGTGCGGGGGCCTGCCAGTGACAGCTTCTGGAGCTGGCGCACGGTCATGTACAAGTTCGCCCTGGCGATGACGCCCGATCATGTCGAAGCGGTCGCCGCCAAGCTCTATGCCGAGATGCTGGAGGCGGGCTTTTCCCGTGTCGGCGAATTCCACTATCTCCACCATGACACGGATGGCGGCGCTTATGCCAATATCGCCGAGCTTGCCGAACGCATCGGTGCTGCGAGCGAAGAGACCGGCATCGGCCTGACGCTTCTGCCGGTCTTTTATGCCCATTCCGGCTTCGGTGGTGCCGCGCCGATTGAAGGCCAGCGACGCTTCATCAATTCGCTGGAAAGCTTCGAAAGGCTGATGGATGGGTGCCGTGTGGTGACCGGCCGGCTCGACGGCGCCGAACTCGGGCTGGCGCCGCACAGCTTGCGGGCCGCCACTCCCGAGGAGTTGGCGAAGCTTGTGCCGATGGCGGGCGACGGGCCGATCCACATCCATGTCGCCGAACAGGTGAAGGAGGTCGAGGACTGCATTGCCTGGTCCGGCGCGCGGCCGGTGGAATGGCTGCTCGATCATGCGCCGGTCGATCAGCGCTGGTGCTTCATCCATGCAACGCATATGACCGAGGACGAGACGCGGCGGATGGCGAAGAGCGGGGCGATTGCCGGCCTCTGCCCGATCACCGAAGCCAATCTCGGCGACGGCGCCTTTGCCGCGCCGCTCTTCCTCGAAGAGGGCGGCCGTTACGGTATCGGTTCGGATTCAAACGTGCGGATTTCCCTGCCGGAGGAATTGCGCCAACTCGAATATTCGCAGCGCCTGGCGTTGCGCGCCCGCAATGTCGTCGCGGCACCTGGCGGATCGACGGCGCTTTCGCTATTCACCCACGCACTTGCTGGCGGCGCCGGCGCGCTGAGAGCGCCGGCCGGCCTCGTCGAGGGTCATCACGCCGATCTCGTTTCGCTCGATACGTCAGCCGTTCCCTACCTCTCGGGCGATCAGATCCTCGATCACTGGCTGTTTGCCGGCGGCGTTTCCGTCGATTGCGTGTGGGCGCGCGGCTTTAAGCAGGTGGAAGGCGGCCGCCATCGCGAGCGCGACGCAATCGACCGGCGGTTCCTTGCCGCAATGGGCGAGTTGCTGGCGGCCTGAAAAAGCACTTTTCCTTTCAAGGCATTCGATCTAGACCGGAGAACCAATCGGAACGTGGCGATGAACCAAAGCAGGGATCTGACCTTGCACCAGCGCATCCTGGGCGAGATCGAGGGGCGTATCGTCTCGGGCGAATGGCCACCGGGGCATCGTATTCCCTTCGAGGTCGACCTCGCCACGCAGTATGACTGTTCGCGTATGACGGTGAACAAGGTGCTGACTCAGCTCGCCAAGGCGGGCCTGATCGAGCGCCGCAAGAAATCCGGCAGCTTCGTCACCCAGCCGCAGGCGCAATCGGCCGTGCTCGAAATCCACGACATCAAGGCTGAGGTGCAGTCGCTGAACCTGCCTTATTCCTATGCGCTTTCGAAGAAGGCGAGCCGCAAGGCGAAAGCGGAAGACAGAAGCCGGCTGGAACTGCCCGTGGCGTCTTCGGTCATCGAGGTGGTCTGCGTCCACAATGCCGGGGCGCGGCCCTTCTGCCTTGAGGAGAGGCTGATCAGCCTTGAAACCGTGCCTGAGGCCGCCGATGCCGATTTTCTGACGGTGGCGCCGGGGCCGTGGCTGCTCGGCCAGGTACCGTGGAGCACGGCCGAACACCGGATCCACGCGGTCTCCGCCAGTGCCGAGGTGGCCGCGGCGCTCGACATTCCGCGCAACACTGCCTGCCTGGTAGTCGAACGCCGCACCTGGAGCGGCGCCGGTCCGGTGACCCACGTCCGTTTCACCTATCCGGGCGATCGCCACGCGCTGGTGGCGCGATTCACGCCGGCCTCGCAGTAGGTTCCATATACAAGATGGTGAGTGTTTTCACTCTTCGAACATCTTGCCGCTGCGTGCTTCGAGCCGATAGCGATAGCCGGGATAGACGAGGCGGGCGGTCGAGACCACCTGTTTTGCCGACCATGTGCGCCGGCGGATCGTCAGGCACGGCTCGGTCTTGAGAATGGTGAGCAGCTTGCATTCCCAGGCCTGCGGCATCGCCGCCTCGACGACATGCTCGGAGCCGCTGAGCGGGGCGGCCGCCGTCAGATAGGCGTTCGGCGTCAGCGTCGTGAAGTCCTGCTTGAGATAGTCGGGAGCGGCTTCCGGATGGACAAAACGGTCCTCGATCTGCACCGGAACGCCGTTTTCGCTGTGCACGATCAGCGAGTGGAAGACCGCCGCGCCGATTTCAAGTTCCAAGCTGTCGGCGATCTCGGGAGAGGCGGTTTCCTGGGCAAGAATGACGACAGACGCCTCATGAACATGGCCGCGTTCGGCGATCTCCTCGGCGATGTTGCGCACCTCGAACAGCGCCGAATAGCCCTTGCGCTCGGCGACGAAGGAGCCGACACCCTGGATGCGGACGAGTTCGCCCTCGTTGGCAAGTTCGCGCAGCGCCCGGTTGGCGGTCATCTTGCTGACGCCGAGCTCGACGACCAGTTCGTTTTCCGAGGGAACGCGGTATTTCGGCGGCCATTCACCACTGTGGATGCGGTCGAGGATCACCTGTTTGACGCCGGCATAGAGCGGCGTGCTGTCATTTCCTGCCAGGTCGCGTTTCATCTCGTCGGAACGCTTCATTGCCTATTCCTTTTGCACGGATGCAATTCGCCATATAAATCGACTTTTCTCTTGCATATCACAAATTTTCTCATATGGTACCATATACAACCTCCCGAACAGTCCTCGATGAAAAAATAGGACGGAACGGGCAAGCCGGCGGAGATCGGCGGTGCCGCAAGGTCTGTTTCAACTCCAGAGGAGAATTCATCGATGAAATTAAGCGCAATCCTTTTTTGCGGCGTCGCCGCCTTTTCCGCTTTCGCAGCTCCGGCCTTGTCCAAGGACTGGACGAAGGCGACCATCACCCTTGAGGGCGCTTATGCGCCTTGGAATCTCACCAATGCCGACGGTACGCTTGGTGGCTTCGAGCCTGAGCTTGCCAAGGTGCTCTGCGAGCGCGCCAAGATCGAATGCACGCTGGTTGCCTCCGATTGGGACGGTATGATCCCGGCGCTCAACGCCGGCAAGTTCGACGTCATCATGGATGCGCTGTCGATTACCGAAGAGCGGCGGAAGATTATTGATTTCACCATTCCCTATGCCGCGACTCCCGCCGCTTTCGCCACGGCCAAGGATAGCCCGCTCGCCAATGCCGCCGGCACCGGCGCCACGATCAAGATGACGCCCGGCCAGACCGGCGTGAAGGAGATCGACGCGCTGAAGGAACTCTTCAAGGGCAAGACCATCGGCATCCAGGCGGCGACCGTCTATGCCAAGTTCGTCTATGACAATTTCGGCGATATCGCCGAGATCCGTGAATACAAGACCGGCGCCGATCGCGACCTCGACCTGCAGAACGGCCGCATCGACCTCGGCTTCGACGACGCCGTCTATTTCGCCAATGCCTTTGAGGCAGCCAATGGCGCGCTTGCTTTCACCGGCCCGGAGATCGTCGGCTCGATCTGGGGCGAAGGCGAAGGCCTCGGCATCCGCAAGGCCGATACCGAGCTGCGTGACAAGTTCAACGAGGCGATCAAGTCGACGCTGGCCGACGGCACGGTCAAGAACCTTTCGATGAAATGGTTCAAGGTCGACGTCAGCCCGCAGCAATAAGCCTTACGGCCTCTTGGCCGCGGGCGCGGTCTCCGGCTTTAACGCCGGAGACCGCGTGTTATTCTCAAATCCATAAGACACTGCCGCGGACGGGGAACGGACGATATGGCAAGCTTGGAACTGCTCGGCTTCGGTTCAACCGGATGGGGCGCGCTGCTCATTCTCGCCGCCTTGATGACGCTCGCCGTCACGGCGACGGCGCTGGCGATCGGCGCGGTGCTGGGCGCGATCGTCGCCTTCGCGAAACTCTCCGGCAATCCGCTCCTCATCACGCTCGGCAATGTCTATACCACCGTGTTTCGCGGCGTGCCGGAACTGCTGATCATCTATCTCATCTATTTCGGCGGCTCCTCGGCCGTCACCTCGATCGGCAAGGCGATGGGCTACGAGGGTTTCCTCGGCCTACCGTCCTTTGCCGCCGGCGCGCTTGCCGTCGGCATCATCTCCGGCTCCTATCAGGCGGAAGTGTTCCGCGGCGCCTTCCTCGCCATTTCCAAGGGCGAACTCGAAGCCGCCTCGGCGATCGGCATGCACCGCGGGCTGCGCTTTCGCCGCATCATCATGCCGCAGGTGCTTCGCTTCGCCATTCCGGGCCTCGGCAATGTCTGGCAGCTCAGTCTTAAGGATTCGGCGCTGATCTCCGTGACAGGCCTTGCCGAGCTGATGCGCACCAGCCAGGTGGCGGCGGGCTCGACGCGGCAGTATTTCCTGTTCTTCATCGCCGGCGGCGCGCTCTACCTCATCCTGACCAGCCTTTCGGACCGCATCTTCAACGGCGCCGAACGCCGCGCCAATCGCAGCATGCCGGCATCGGCCATGGGCCAGGCGTAAGGAGGCGAAGATGGATTTCACGTTTCTCGCCTCGACCATGGTCACATTGCTGAAAGCCGTGCCGACGACGCTGATCCTGTTTTCGCTGTCGATCTTCTTCGGCGGCCTGCTGGCCCTCGTCATTGTCTGGATGCGGGTCAGCGGCAACCGCCTGCTTTCGGGCTTCGCCAAAGGTTATATCTTCGTCTTCCGCGGCTCGCCGCTGTTGATCCAGATGTTCCTGGTCTTCTACGGCCTCGGCCAGTTCGGGGTGATCCGCTATTCCTTCCTCTGGCCGTTCCTGCGCGAGCCGATGGTCTGCGCCATCCTGTCCTTGGCGCTCTGCACTGCCGGCTATACGGCGGAGATCTTCCGCGGCGGCATCCGTGCCGTGTCGCCGAAGGAGATCGAGGCGGCGCGCTCGATTGGCATGTCTGGTTTCCTGCTGGTGCGCCGCATCCTGGCGCCGATCGCCTTCCGCCACGCGCTGCCGGCCTATTCCACCGAGATCGTGCTGATGATGAAATCGACGGCGCTCGCAAGCCTCGTCACCGTGTGGGAGGTCACCGGGGTCGCCCAGCGGCTGATCTCGCAGACCTACCGGACGATGGAGGTCTTCCTCTGCGCGGCGATCATCTATCTCGTTCTGAACTTCATCATCCTGCAGGGCATGGCCCTGCTTGAATATTCGCTCTCCCGACACCGCCGAGCGGCCCCGCAGCCGCTGAAGGCATAGGCGTTTTTGACCTGATTGGAGCAACCATGCCAGGCGTCACCCGACTTTCGGTTCGCAACATCCGCAAGAGCTTCGGCACCCATGAAGTGTTGCGCGGCATTTCCCTCGATGCCGAGGACGGCGACGTGATTTCGTTGCTCGGCGCCTCCGGCTCGGGCAAATCGACCTTCCTGCGCTGCATCAACCTGCTCGAAACCGCCAGCGATGGCGAAATCTGGGTCGACGGCGAGCATATCGAGATGGTCCACAAAAACGGCAAGACAAGGCCGGCGAGCCAGAAGCAGGTCGACCATATCCGCTCCGAACTCGGCATGGTGTTCCAGTCCTTCAACCTCTGGTCCCACATGACCATCCTGCAGAATGTCATCGAGGGACCCATCCATGTGCTGAAGCGGCCGCGCGCCGAATGTATCGCCGAGGCCGAGGCGCTGCTCGAAAAGGTCGGCATCGCAGACAAACGCCATGCCTATCCCGCCCATCTCTCCGGCGGCCAGCAGCAGCGCGCCGCCATCGCCCGCGCGCTTGCCATGAAGCCGAAGGTCATGCTCTTCGACGAGCCGACTTCGGCGCTGGATCCGGAGCTGGTCGGCGAAGTCCTGCGCGTCATGCGCGCGCTTGCCGAGGAGGGCATGACCATGCTCGTCGTCACCCATGAGATGAGCTTTGCCCGTAACGTCTCGAACCGCGTCGTCTTCATGCGCGAAGGGCTGATCGAAAGCAGCGGCACGCCGGACGAGATGTTTGCCGGCGGCGCCACACCCGCCTTCCGCCAGTTCATCGGTCATTTCGGAACGGGTCGATGACGGTCGTCCTCGATAAGGTGCTGGGCTGGCGCGATGTTGCGCGCATCGGGGCAGGGGAGGCGCTTGCGCTGTCGCCGGCTGCCTGGGCGCGGGTCGAAAGGGCAAGCCGGATCGTCGCGCGCATCGTCGAAACCGGCGTGCGCGCCTATGGCGTCAACACCGGCGTCGGGGCGCTGGCCGATACGGTGGTCGACCGCGCCTCGCAGAGCCTGCTGTCGCGCAGCATCGTGCTCAGCCATGCCTGTGGCGTCGGACCGCTTCTGCCCGCCCGCGAGGTGCGCGCCATCATCGCCGCCGAGATCGCCAATTTTGCCCACGGCCATTCCGGCGTGCGGCGTGAGATCGTCCAGCATCTTGCGGCCCTGTTGGAGCATGATTGCATTCCGGACGTGCCATCCAAGGGCTCGGCCGGTTATCTCACCCATAATGCCCATACCGCGCTCGTCCTGATCGGCGAAGGCAGCGCGACGCTTGCGGGACGGCGTATGAGCGGCCGCGAAGCGCTTGCGGCGATCGGGCTTGCCCCGCTGGTACTCGGCGCCAAGGAGGGTTTGAGCCTCGTCAACGGGACGGCCTGCTCCACGGGCTTGACCTCAGTGGCACTCTGGCGCGCCGAGCGGTTGCTCGACTGGGCCGATGCCATCGCGGCGCTGACGCTGGAAGCGGCTGGCTGCCAGATCGCCGCCTTCGACGAAGCCGTGCTGGCGCTTCGGCCATCTGCGGGAATTGGGAAAGTAGGCGCTGCGCTGCGCGCACGGCTCCAGGGCAGCGGTCTCATCGCCGCCGCCTTTGGGCGGCGCACCCAGGATGCGCTGAGCCTTCGTTCGGTGCCGCATGCCCACGGCGCCGCCCGTGATGTCTTCGACAATTCCGCCCGCATCGCCGATCAGGAGCTCGCTTCGGTAACGGACAATCCCGCCGTCTCAGGCACTCCGGAAGAACCCGTCGTCTCCTCCGAGGCGCATGCGGTCGCCCCGGCGCTCGGGCAGGCGGCCGACAGCCTCGCCGTTGCAATGGCGCAGCTCTGTGCGATCAGCGAGAGGCGCATGGACCGGCTGGTCAATCCACTGGTGAGCGGCCTGCCGCCGTTTCTGGCGAGCGATGCCGGCAGCCATTCTGGCTTCATGATCGCCCAGTATACCGCAGCGGCCCTCAGCAATGAAAATCGCCGCCTTGCCGCGCCCGCAGCGCTTGACGGCGGGCTGACCTCCGGCCTGCAGGAGGATTTCCTCGCCCATCCCACAGCCGCCGCCGGCAAGCTGCTCGCCGTCATCGACAACGCCGAATATATCCTGGCGATCGAGCTGATGGCTGCCGCCCAGGCGCATGATTTCCTGGCGGCGACGGCGCCGCGGGCGGCCGGCACGGATCTTATCTATCAGGCCGTGCGGGAGCGTATCTCCCATTATGGCGACGAGCGGCCGCTCAACGGCGATATCGAGACCGTGCGCAGCCTGATCCGCGAGAGTGCGCCGCCACCCATGAATTGAATCGGGCAGACCGTCAGAACGGCTTGCTGGTTTCGGAATCCTGCTTGGCTTTTCCGCCGGCTTCAAGGCGTTTGAGGCATTTGCGATAGGTCGGGTAGAGCTGGTCAACCCGCGAGAGCGGCAGCGTCCAGTCGCCTTCGTCGCCGGCAAAGGTCAGTTGCACGTCAGGGGTTCCTGAAAAGGAATTCTTGATGATCTTCTTCAGTCCGTCATTTCCTTTGCTCGCCGGTGGCCAGAGGCGAAGCGTCGTCTTGTCGAAGAATTCGGCGGCAACCACTTTCGTCACGTTGCGATCGGTCAGCGTCACGTCTGTCGTGGTGCCGGCCGGAATGTCCCAGCTGGTCTTGGTCACCAGCCAGAAGGTCTCGGTGGCGCTCTGACGGAATTCCATTGTCTTGCCGATCTCGCTGTCCCACAGCAGCCGGCAATAGGCAGGGCTCTCGTTCGCAAAGCCGACCGACCATTGCCGCGCGCCGCCCATCCATTCGGTCTCGCCAAGGGCTGTGACCGGCTGCAGGACGGATGCCATCAGAACCATCGCGGTCAGAATTTTCATCGCGGAAATCTTCTCCAGGACAATCGGCTCCAGCGATAGCAAAAGAAGGTTGAGCTTTTGCTACCAAAGCGTCGCGCGACTTTTCGCGTACAAGAACGCAGTCGCATCTGGTGCGTCCTGGGCGTCGTCATTCCCGCTCCCGAAGAACGCCAGAAGCACACTGAAGGATAATCGCTAGCAGTACGAAGTTCGTCAGTCCGCGTCAGAACCGGATGGCGACTCCGAAGATCGGCCCTTGCTGCACAACGTCGAAGACGAAGCCGTCGTTGTCGTAATTGACGCCCAGTGCACGATACCCGGCGACCGCCGAGATGCTGTTGTTGAACTTGTAGCCGAGGCCCAACGCTATGTCCCAGTCGAGATCGGCGCCGCCGGCGCCCACCAGACCCCAGCCGGTAAGATAGATTTCCGGGGTGAAGAAGTAGTTTCCTCTGACGCCGGCGACGGCATCGACCCATGTGGCGCTGTCTTCGACATCCACTCCGGCGAGAATACCGCCATTGAAGGAGATCTCGGTTTTGGCCGACCAGACCTTCATCCCACCGACCACGTCGAGGTGGCCATTTTGCTCTTCGAGCACGGCGTAACCGACGCCAAGAAATCCCGCGAAGGTCTTCGATGTCACATCGACGCTTTCGGCAAGGATGCCGGCAGGTGTGTCGGCGTCGGCACCGAGCTTGGTGTAGATCACGTCACCAACGATGCTGAAGCGATCGTATCTTGCTTCGCCTGCCGCCATGAACGCGAAGTCGAGATTTTCGAGAATATCGCTGAAGTCAGAGTCGAGATGGACTTCCGGAAGCCCAAACTGCCCAATATCGCCGGATATGCCGGCAGCCCAGAAATATGGCGCGAAGGTGAATTCCCAGCCGCTCTGGCTCTGGACAGTTTTTGCTTCCGGCGTAAGCGGCGTGATATCGGCGGCGTTGCCGGCCGACGCCGCGCATATGCCCGCCAGCAACAGAATGGCACGAAAATATATGGCTCTCATGAGAATCCCCCGATCTCGTTGGCCGCCTCGGCACTGCTGTCCCGAGTCGACACTGTGCAGCGAGAAGTAGATTACGACAAGCTCAAATACCTATTTTTCGTTGATCGCCTGCTTCAACTGCCCGATGAGGCCTAAAATCTGCCGGTCCTCAGGCCGCAGTCGCGCCAGAGCTTCCGCGTGTTTCAGCGCCTCCGGCAAACGTCGAAGCTTGAGACTGTATTGGAGTGCGAGGCCTAGGATGTCGGCGTCTCCGCCCGCCGCCCACCCATCGAGCCTGTCCAGGGCGTCTTCCGTCCGGCCAGCGGAATCGAGAGCGACGGCGAAGGTTGTCTTGTAGCGAAAGTTTCGCGGATCGAGCCGCACCGCTTCTTCGAGTTCCATTATCGCCTCGGCCAATGCTTGCTTGCGCACCAGGGACAGCGCATGTCCGTACCGCAGATCAGCTTGTTCGGGCGCCATCCGGATTGCTTCGGCATAGGTCTGCTCCGACCTGTCGTTTCGGCCGGTGGCGCGGTAGAACTCGGCGAGATTGATGCGCGTCGCCTCCAGTGTCGGGTCGAGAAGAATCGCCCGCCGGAAGGCGGCTTCGGCCTCGTCCGTACGCTGTCGGGCGAACAGGAAGAAGCCATAATTGCTTTGCGTTTCCGCAACGTCGCCATTCGTTTCGACATAGGCGCGCAGGTCCGCGACAGCGGCTTCGAAATTGCCGCGCTGATTGCCGAAGAGCTCGGGAGGGGTGCTGGCGAGTGCGTTGGCGGCGGCAACGCGCACCGCGCGCGTCTCATCGCCGAGCAGCTTGCCGATCGCCTCCAGCCTCTGCTCCGGCGGAATACTGTTGCCTGCCGCTTCCGCAGCACCGAGCCTGACGAGCGGATCTGCATCGGTTGCGGCCGTCCGAATGTCGGCGGTGATATCCGCGCCGCCAGTCCCGCTCATTGCGGTGATGGCGCTACCCCTGACAATTCCCGCATGGTTCTGGTCTCTAACAAGCGCGCGCAGAGCCTCCACCGCTGCTTGATCGCCATTCGCAGCTCCGGCGAAGGCATGGGCGACCGATGGGCGTTTGCGCCATTGCGTCCCGTACCATTTGTCCATTGTCTCGGCTGCCCAATCATTCGTTCTGTCGACATGGCAGGTCGTGCACGCATTCGGCGTTCCGAGGGTTGCCGACAGGTCGGGCCGGGGGATGACGAAGGAGTGGTCGCGGCGCGGATCGACCTTCATGTAGGTGCGTTCCGGCATGTGGCAGTTGGCGCATTGCGCTCCGGCCGAACCGGCCTGGTGGCGGATATGCGCGGGAGTGTCGAACAGGCCGCTCGGATCCTGGTTGACGAAGCGCTCCGGCTTTGTCTCGGCATGGCATTGCGTGCACAGCGCATTGCCTTCGGTCTTGAGGCCGGCATCGTGCGGCCGATGACAGTCGAGACAGGTCACGCCCGCCCTTGCCATCTTGCTTTGCTGAAACGAGCCATATTCGAAGACTTCGTCGAGTATCTGTCCGTCCGGGAAATAAAGATCCTGTCGCAGCAAGGCGGGGGAGAAATAGTCGAGAAAGGGCTTTCCCGGCCGATAGCCCTCCAGCAGCCTGGTGCGCCTGGCATGGCAGGCGAAGCAGGTGCTCGCCTCGACCTTCTGCAAGCCTCTATCCGTCATGGGAGATGAAACATCCGCCGATTGCGCCAAAGCGACGTGTTTTGCGCCTGGGCCGTGGCAGGACTGACAGCCGATGCTGGTGGCGACGTAGGTCGACTTGTATTCGTTCGCCTGGGGTTGAAACTTCGCCTGGGGATCGGTCGAATGGCAATCGATACAGGTTCGGTTCCAGCGATAGAAAGGACCCGTCCAATGATAAGTCGATCCCGGTTTGGCCGGCGTGCCGTTGCCGAGCCAGAACCACTCCCGTCTGGCAGTGTCCCAGGCGATATCAAGAGCCTGCAGCCGTCCGCCTCCGATGTCGACGAGGTATTGCTGCAGGGGTTCGTAGGCAAAGGTATATTTGACTTCGAACTTGGCTTGGCCGCCATCTGCTCCCTCGGTGTTGACGAAGAAGCGGCCGTCGCGGCGGGTGAAGGTCGTGACGACGCCGTCATGTTCAAAGCTGCTATTGTTGAAATCGCCGCGCACGGCTCCGTCGTCGGCCAGCGCCATGGCTTTCGCATGATGCGACTTCGAAAAAGCCGCTGCCTGATCGGCGTGGCAGGACGCGCACGTCCTTTCGTCCACGAAACCCTCATGGATCGATATCTGCGGGTCGGCCCCAGATGTCGATATGTCGTCTTTCGCAAGGCTGTGCCCGGAAAAGGCGAGCAACAGGAGAAGCAGGAGGGTCATTCCTCTTACCGCTGCTGACCGAACAGACGCTGCCACTCAATCGCTCCCTGTCGACGTTCTGGAAGGTCACGGCGCCAGCGTGCAATGCTCCGGCGCTGCACACATTCCCCTAGTCCTTGAATACCTGCTTCCAGTCGGCCTTCATGTCGACGACGGTCCAGCCGGCGATTGAGGCCGCATCGAGCGCCTTGTCGAGGCGGCCGAATTCGGTATCGCGGTCGTAGGCGTATTCGCGCTCTGCATCGGTATGATGGATTAGCACGCCGAGCCTGGCAGGCCCACCGGCCATGGTCGTCCATTGCAGCATTTGGAGATCTCCGTCGGAATTGCCGAAGGCGGCAATCGGCCGCCGGCCGATCTGCTGGTTGATCCCGACGGGTTTGCCGGCCTTGTCATCGATGAAATTGACTTCAGGAAGCCGAAAGAGCGTCGGCGTGTCGTCCTGCATCCTGAACTCGGTCTTGATTGACGAACCGACGACCTGCTCTGGTGGGATGCCGTAGACCTTTTCCGCCCAGGGACGCATGAGCTCGACGCCGCCGCCTGAAACGATGAAGGTCTTGAAGCCGTTGGCGCGGAGATAGGCGAGAAGCTCGATCATCGGCTGGTAGACGAGTTCGGTGTATGGCCGCTTGAATTTAGGGTCGCGTGCCGAAGCCAACCAATCGATCACGATCTTCTGAAAATCGCTGGTGGTCATTCCGGCATGCGTCGTCATGATGAGCTCGACGAGGCCCCTTTCGCCGGACGCCGCGAGCGCCTTCATATCGCCTTCGAGCACCGCCTTGAACGGCTGCGTTTCCTTCCATTCCGGATGTTGCGGAGCAAGCGCCTTCACTCGGTCCAGGGCGAACGCGAGCTGCGTATAGATCGGATGTTCGACCCAGAGGGTTCCATCATTGTCGAACACGGCGATACGCTCCGCTTCCGGAACGAAGTCGGCTGAAACCGGTTTTGTCACCTTCTCGACGAAGGAGATGATCGCTTGCTTCGCTGCCGTGTCATTCCACGAAGGCAGCGCGTCCGATTGGGCAACCGCCGACGTCGCAGCAAACAAGCATACGGCGGCGGCGAGCGCGACGCCTCGGGAAAAATGCAGGAAATTACGTGCCGAAATCATCGCGAAGCCTCCACCGACCAACGTGCAGCAATGTTGAACTGGGAGTGTATAAGGCAGCCCCGGATCGCTCCGGGGCTGCCAAGGACCTAGTTTCCGGTCGGAGCCGTGATATTGATCCCCTCCTTGCCGAGTTGCTCACGAACCGACTCCAACATCTGATACTTGGAGAGTTCGATCGGACCGTCGTAACCCATGCTCTGCAGCTTGCGCGGGGGGTACTCGACGTAGGTTTTCATGAGATCCTTGATCGCCGCGGAGATGGAGACCATTGTCCAAGTGTGTTCGGTGTAGTTGTTCATGAAGACGTCGTAGCGTTCTTGCGGATCCTGCAGCAGATCGAACACCTGCGGCACGATGGCGACGTAGGACTGAGCACCCTTCCAACCAAGGTTGGTATCAACAGCCAAACCGCCCGTGGCCTGCCCATTGTCGCCGCGCAGGTTGAACACGGCCTTATAATTGCCGACGCGGGCAGCACCCGGCGTCAGTTCGTTCTCGGTGAAGTAGAACCAGTTTTTGCGGGCCGATTTTCCTGTCCCCAGCAGGACAGGGGTCATATCGTAGCTATCGAAGATGATCGGCTTATCTTCGCGGTCCTTGGTGGGCAGCGGCACCCCGCCAGCCGCGGCGAAGGTCGCCATCAGATCGAGACCACCGACGATGTCGTGATTTTTCACGTTATGCTTGATCTTGCCGGGCCAGACAGCGATCGCCGGAACACGGTTGCCGCCTTCGCGCACGGTGCCTTTTGTACCGCGGAACGGTGTGTAGCCCGCGTCCGGATAGACGTCTTGCCAAGCGCCGTTATCGGTCGTGTAAAAAACCAGCGTATTTCTGTCCATGCCGGTCTCGCGCAGCTTGTCCATAATCCTGCCGATGCGTGTATCCAGCTCCACAACGGAGTCCGCATACTTGCTCTTCGAGATCGATTTGCCTTGGAACTCCGGGGCCGGCATGTTCGGCTGGTGCACCTTCATGAAATTTACGTTGATGAAGAAAGGCTGATCCGGTGACTTTGCAGCTTCATCAAGAAAGCCCAGCGCCGCTTTCTCTACGTAGCCATCGAAGAACGGAATACCGACAACGCCTTCCTGGCCGTCGATCATGGGTGTATCGACGTACTGGCCGTTGATCTTGAAGTCTTCCTTGACCTCGCCTCCGGCCTTGCCGGACAGCGAGCCCTTCGTCACTTTCTGGAAAAGAGCGCGGGTTTCCGCATCCATGTCCGGGAACCAGGTCGGGTCGGCATAGGTGTAGGCGTTGAGGTGATAGAGGCCGACATACTTCATCTCGTCGTAGCCCTGCGCGATCGGAAGCGCGTAGTCCGCCTCGCCGAGGTGCCACTTGCCGGTGAAATAGGTATGATAGCCACCACGTTTCAGGACGGAGGCGAGCGTCCATTCCGCTGCGGGCAATCCACCGCCCTGGCCCTGAAATGCCACTGTGGTCATGCCGCTGCGGTTCGGAATTCGTCCCGTCTGCATGGCCGCACGGCCGGGCGTGCAGCTCGGCTGGGCATAGAAGGAAAAGAAGGTCATCCCCTCGTCGGCCAGCTTGTCGATGTTCGGGGTCGGCATTCCGCGACCTTCACCTCCGCCATATGGGCCGAGATCGCCGTAACCGGTATCATCCGAAACGATGAACAGGATGTTGGGTTTTCGTTGGGCGTCCTGCGCTTGCAGGGGCGAGGCCGCGCACCAGAGAATGGTGGTTGAAGCCAGTGCTCCGATGCAGCGGATAAGGGTTCTGCTGTTCATTTCAAATCCCTCGCGTTGACGTTCTTGAATGACGGAGCCGCTCGCGGCAAAGGCCGCGATTGCATGCGTCGATTCAACTAGACTGCTTTTGAAAAATGAAGATCCTGCCGGAACTGCCCCGGCGAGTTGCTAAGCCGGCGGCATCTCTGCCCCGGCCCGCTGAATTCTAACGAATGCTGCCTTCGCCCGATATTGTACTTTAGGGAATCTCTTGATGAGGTGGCAATCGACAGTAGTAATGCGTAGATGACGCCGCAGCGGGAAGCTGTTATTGTCGCCCAGCTTTGGGGGAAAGCGGATGGGCTTGGGCAAATGGTCAGGTCGATTATGCTGGACCGCCTTGTTGTTGGCGGTGGCAGCCCTGGATGCGTCCGGTGGTCAAGCCGCATCCTCCGACACCTCGTTTGCCATCATCGACCGAGTTCCCCGCGTGCTCGTCCTCTATCCCTATGATGAGAGGATCGCGGCGACGACCGCTGCCGGGGAGGCGCTGCGGAGCCGTTTGCTGGAGGCGACAAACGGCAAGATCGACCTGTTTTCAGAGTTCCTGGATCTTTCGCGTTTTCCCGAAGGCGACCATGTCGCTCGCATGGCACGATATCTCGGCGAGAAATACGCGCCGCGCCGTCCGGACGTGGTCGTGGCCCTCGGCGAGGAATCGGCGAGCTTCGTCACCGCGAACCGCGGCACGATCGCGCCTGGCGCAAAGATTGTCGCTGCCGGTTTCGGCACAGCCACCGCCGAGAAGATCGCTTTGCCGGATGACGTGATCGGAGCCTTCACGACATTCGACATTCTGAAGACGGCCGAGATGGCCCGCGGCCTGCAACCCAATGCCCGCCACCTCTACATTCTCGGGGGGTCATCCGACTTCGACCGCGGCTGGCTGGCGACGGCCCGCGCGGCTCTCGAGCAGTTCTCGAAATCTTACGAGACGACCTATCTCGAAGATTTGACGATCGACGAGTTCACTGAGCGGGCATCCCGCGTGCCGCCTGACAGCATCATTCTGGCATTGACGGTCTTCAAGGATCGGGCAGGGCGCAATTTCATTCCGCGCGATGCGATCGGACAGATCGCAGCGACCGCCAGCGCGCCTGTTTACGGCCCCTATCAGACCTACATCGATCATGGCGTCGTCGGCGGCAACACCGTCACATTCGAAGCTCTTGGCCGGACTGTCGGCGACCTCGTCATTGATGCGATTGCCGGCAACCCGGTGTCGGATCTCGAAGCACCGCAGACCTATGTCGCCGATGCACGGCAACTCCAGCGCTGGGGGCTCGCTGAAAAGAATTTGCCGCCGGGCACGATCCAGATGCACAAGGAGAGGAGCCTCTGGGAGGAGCACTGGGTTGCGTTGGTGGCGGGGGGCGGGCTGATGCTGGCGCAGGCCAGCATCATCTCGGTGCTCCTGCTCGAGCGGAGGCGCCGCCGCGACGCCGAGCGCAGCTCGCGTTTGCACTTGCTCGAAGCCATTCATCTTAATCAATCCGCGACTGCCGGAGCATTGTCCTCGTCGATCGCTCACGAACTGAACCAGCCCCTATCGGCCATTCGCAACAATGCCGAGGCAGCCTCGGTGCTGCTTCGAGGCGAGAGTCCCGATCGTGAGCTGATCCAGCAGATTCTTCTCGACATCCAGGAGGACGACCAGCGCGCAGGCGATATTATCAGCCGAATGAGAGGACTGCTCAAGAAAAGAAGCGAGATCGATTGGCAGGAGTTCGACCTGAACGACGTCACGTCAAGCGCAATCCATATCATTCACGGCGAAGCAGAACGACGCGGAATCAAGCTGACATCAAACCAACTGCCCGGCGAGCTGCCGGTGCGTGCCGACAAAGTTCATGTGCAGCAGGTCATCCTCAACCTGGCGACCAACGCGATGGATGCCATGTCGGACGCCGTTCCGGTCGGGAGAACGCTCACCTTTGCAACGGGACAGGCGAACGAGAAGGCGGAGCTGCGGGTCTCCGACACAGGAGATGGCATTCCCGAGGAGAGACTGATCCGCATCTTCGAACCCTTCTACACCACCAAGCAGGCGGGCACGGGGCTGGGTCTCTCCATAGCCCGTGCCATTATCGAGACCTATGGCGGCACCATCCGTGCCGACAACCGCCCGGAAGGAGGCGCGGTCTTTCGCGTGGTCCTGCCCCTCGCCCACGGGGAGGAGCGGTCAAGATGAAACCGGTCATCCATATCGTCGATGACGACAAATCCTACCGGACGGCGACCGCAAGGCTGCTTTCCGCACACGGCCTCAGGGTCGAAGCCTATGAATCAGGAGACCAGTTTCTCGCCCGGCTTTCCGCTTGCGAGCCGGGCTGCGTTCTTCTCGACCTCCAGATGCCTGGTCAGTCCGGCCTGCAGATCCAACGCCGGCTGTGCGAGCTGGCGCCGGTATTGCCGGTCGTGTTCCTGACGGGGGAAGGAGACATCAAGGCTAGCGTCGAAGCGATGAAGGCGGGCGCCAAGGATTTTCTGGAGAAAAGTTCAACCGCGGCGACATTGATGGAGGCGATCGATCGCGCTCTCATCCAATATGAAAGGCAGCGGGCCGAACACGACCGTCTTCAAGCTCAGCGGGCGCTGGTGGCTGGGCTTAGCCCGCGCGAGGCCGAAGTGTTCAGGTTCCTCATTCGCGGCCGTCTCAACAAGCAGATCGCTCATGCGCTCGGCATCTCGGAGCGGACCGTGAAGGTGCATCGCCATCAGGTCATGGAAAAGCTTGCCGTACGGTCACTGGCCGAGGCGGTGTCGATCGCCGCAAATATCGGTCTCATCGACCAGGATACGGCATCGCCGGTGGGGTGATCCGATGTCCTTCCCCTTAGGACAATATCAATCGACCTCCAAGCGGCCTAGTTTGACCGGCAACCGTTAGTCTCTCATATGTTCGAAAGAAGGAGCATGAGGTGGAGAACCTTCGCCGCACGGTCGCTGTCGTCGATGATGACGCAAGCTTGCGGCGTAGCCTCGGGCGGCTGCTCAACGCCTACGGTTTTCTGGCCATGGAGTATGCATCTGCCGAGGCCTTTCTCGCTCGCGAGCGAGAAACGGCGATACACTGCCTTGTCCTTGATATCGACCTCGGTGGCATGTCGGGCATCGATCTCCAACGCAGATTGAAGGCCGAGGGGACAAACCTTCCGGTGATTTTCATCACGGCGTTGGAAACCGCTTCCGTGAAGGCGGAGGCGGAAAAGGTGGGCTGTGTTGCTTATCTGCGGAAGCAATTTTCCGGAGCCGCGCTCATTGCGGCCATCAACAAGGCTTTGGGATTGTGAGCTGATCGAAGCTGTAGACGTTGCGCTTTCGAAGGCCGTCGGTCTGCTCGATCGCCGCTTGATGGTGTGCGGCAGTACCGCGTCTTGCCGACCCGGCTCCCGCAGTCCTTTATCAGGACTCGACCGGATCAATGCGTTTCCCTATCTCAGTGGTGTCGATGAATTATGGGCTGCCCCGCCGGGCGTAAAAAAACCTGCTTCAGGAGCCTTGAACGCAGCTGGGCTTGAATCCTGAGGTTGCATTGCCGATTTGGCGAAGACCGACATGAGTAAAGGGAGCTCGACGGCACGCATGACTGAGGTTCAACGACGAGGTTTTCTGACAAGGCTTACCGCCTATGAGCCGCTGACGCTCATTATGCTGGCATCCGTCGCGGGAGGGCTGTTCGTGCTCCAGCGATTGACGAGCGAGGTCCTGGAAGGGGAGACGTTCCGGTTTGACGAGGCGATCCTGCTGGCGCTGCGGCGGCCGAGCGATCTCAGCATGCCGATCGGTCCCGCCTGGCTGACGCACGCCGTCGGCGACATCACCAGCCTCGGCGGCATCACCGTTCTGTCGCTGATGACTGTCCTCATCACCGTCTATCTCTTGCTCGACCGGCGCTGGCCGATCGCGATCTTCGTCTTTTCCTCGGTGCTGTCAGGGTGGCTGGCGAGTACGCTTTTGAAGATCCTCGTCGCGCGGCCGCGCCCCGATGTCGTGCCGCACCTCGTCGAGGTGAGCGATCTCAGTTTTCCCTCCGGCCATGCCATGGTCTCGGCGGTGACCTATCTGACGCTCGGGGCGCTGCTGGCGCGCACACAACGTTATCCCTCGACGCGGATTTTCGTCATGGGCGCCGGCGTCTTCCTGGCCGTCATCATCGGTTTGAGCCGGATCTACCTCGGCGTTCATTATCCGACGGACGTTTTCGCCGGATGGTGCGCCGGCGCGCTCTGGGCGCTCGGCTGCTGGCTGATCTCGAAACAGTTCATTTCAAGCCGTCCCGTCGACGATAGCGTCGAAACTGCCGCTGGCGACAGCAAATAGCATTCAGCAAAATTCTGCTACAGCCGCTCAGCCTCATGCGTGTGGCACCGCGTGCCTGCGGCGCCACACGTGCTTGAGTGATTAGCTAGGTGCGCGGCTTCAGATTCTCCGGGTCATAGATCGGCTTGTAGCCGACGCCGACGACTTCCACCGGATAGCTCTCGGCAAAATACTCGACCTCAAGCTTGCGTCCGACCTGGCAATGCGACCACGGCAGATAGGCCAAGGCGATGTTCTTGCCGACCGTCGGGCCGTAGGCGATCGAGGTCGTGTAGGACCGGCGGCCAAGCTCGTCGACCAGAACCTCTCCCGTGGCGGGATCGACGACCGGCAGGTTGCCGACGGGATAGCGCTTCACGCCTGTTTTGTCGGTATTCTCGGTCATGACGAGCGTGCAGAGCATGGCCGGCTGGTGCTCGCGCGCTTTGTATTCCAGATGCTTTTCCTTGCCGCGGAAATCGGCTTCCTTGACCTTCGGGCGGGCGAGATCGGCTTCGATCAGGTTGTACTGGGTCAGGAGGTCCGCGTTCTGCAGGCGCAGGCTCTTCTCCATGCGGCGCGAGTTCGCATAGGTCTCGACGCCGAAGGCCATCACGCCGGTCGAGCGCAGCGCATCCCAGACGGCGAGGCCGTCTTCGTACTTCATGTGCAATTCCCAGCCCTGCTCGCCGACATAGGAGATGCGGAAGGCGGTGACGGTCTTGCCTGATATTTCGATCGGCTTGATCGCCGCAAAGGCGAAGTTTCCCTGATCGAGCCCGGCCGGATCGGCTACGACCTTCTTCAGCGTCTCGCGCGCGTTCGGACCCCAGATGCCGATCGTCACGAATTTCTCCGAGACATCGGTGACGGTCACGTCAAGGCCGCGGTCTTGAGCGACCCGCTTCATATAGTGCAGATCGCGCGGGCCGGCATCGGCGCCGTTGACGAGACGGCAGCGGTCGGCCATGCGGAAGACCGTGAAGTCGGCGCGCACCATGCCTTCGTCGTCCAGGAAGTGGGTGTAAATGCCCTTGCCGATGTTGGCATCGCCACCAACCTTGGCGGCGCACAGCCATTCCATCAGCTCGACATGATCAGGCCCCTCGATATCGACCATGTGGAAGTGGCTGAGATTGACAATGCCGCAATCCTCGCTCATCGCCAGATGTTCGGCATTCGAGACGCGCCAGAAATGGCGGCTGTCCCATTCATTCTCGCGAACCGGGACGCGGTCGCCATACTTCTCCAGAAGATGCTCGTTGGCGGCGTAGCCGTGCGCACGCTCCCAGCCGCCCAGTTCCATGAAGTAGCCGCCAAGCTCCTTTTCGCGCTCGTAGAAGGGCGAGCGCTTGATGTTGCGGCCGGATGCATAGGGTTCGCGGGTGTGAACCGCCGGGAAGTAGATCTTCTGGGCGGCTTCGAAGCAGCGGCCTTCGATAAATTCTTCCGTCAGCTGATGCGGATAGAAGCGGGCATAGTCGATGCTGTTGTGATCGATTTCGGTACGGCCATCGGTCATCCAGTCGGCGATCAGCTTGCCATAGCCCGGGCCGTCCTTGACCCAGATGGCAACGCAATACCAGAGACCGCGCACCTTCTGGCTCTCGCCGCAGGATGGGCCGCCGGCGGCGGAAACCTGCAGCAGGCCGTTGAAGGAGTGACCTTCGTTATAGCCAAGTTCGCCGAGGATCGGTGTTAGTTCCATGGCGCGCTCGAGTGGCTCGAGGATCTGTTCCATCTCGAGGTCGCGCTGCGAGGGCGACAGGCGTGCTTCGTGTTTTTCGAGAAGTTCGCGCGGATGGCACATGCGCGGATTGGTGGCTTCGTAATAGCCCCACTCGATCTGACCACCCTCGGTCGTCGCCGGGTCGCCGGTGTCGCGCATGTAGGCGGAGTTGCCCTGGTCCCGCAGCAACGGGAAGCCGATTTCCTTGCCGGTGCCTTCGAACTCGTTATAGGGACCGAAGAAGGTGAGCGGATGGTCGACCGGCATGACCGGCAGGTCTTCGCCGACCATCTCGGCGATAAGGCGGCCCCAGAGGCCGGCGCAGACAATGACGTGGTCGGCCATGATGGTGCCGCGATGGGTGACGACGCCCTTGATGCGGCGGCCTTCGACGATCAGCGACTTCGCCGGGGTGTTGCCGAACACCTTGAGCTTGCCTGCCTTTTCGGCGGCATCGACCAGCTTGCCGGCAACGGTCTGCGAGCGCGGAATGACGAGGCCGGCATCCGGATCGAAAAGCCCGCCCATGACCTGATCTTCCTCGATCAGCGGGAACTTCTCCTTGATCTCGGAAGGGCTGACATAATGGGCGCGCGTGCCGAAAGCGCGGGCCGAGGAAAGCTTGCGCTTGATTTCCTCCATCCAGGCATGGTCGCCGGTCCGCGCCACTTCGAGGCCGCCGATCCGGGCGTAATGGCCCATCTTCTCGTAGAAATCGATGGAATATTGCGTGGTCCAGACGGAGAGATAGTCGTGGCTGGTGGTGTAACAGAAGTCAGAGGCATGGGCTGTCGAGCCGATGTCGGTCGGTATGCCCGACTTGTCGATGCCGACGATATCGTCCCATCCGCGCTCGACAAGATGATGAGCGATGGAGGCGCCGACGATACCGCCGAGCCCGATGATGACGACCCTTGCCTTTTCCGGAAATGCTGCCACGTGCTGTTCCTTCTATTTCCGCACGAATTAAAACCACTTAGCCGCGCTTGGCCTACGCTTCGCGTGAGGTACAGGAGCCATGTCAGCCTCGTGAGCGTGTCACATTTGCCGAAGCTGCAAAACCCCAGACCTCTCCCTCTCGAAGCTGGATAAGCCATTATGCATAAGGCTCTCAATCGTCATTGGTCCTACGCCGTCGAGTAACGGCGCAATTGCGCCAGTCCGGATCGGGGCTGAAGTTATTCCAGACAGAGCTCGCCCGCCCCATCACGGCGCTGAAATCGCCTCGAGCCGGTCGATGTCCCCCAGCATGATCTCTTCGGAAACAGGTTCGCGATTATGCAGGCGGAACCATTCGGCCGCTTCGCGCACACGGTCCCCGTGCGGCGCGGGATAGGCGCCCAGCCGGAGAACCCACTCGCGCACGGTTTCGCGCTCCATCCGCCCGGCCCGATATCGGTCGCAGACGGTTTTCGCCGAGGCGACGAGATCATTGATGCTTTTCACGGGACCGTCCTTCAATGCACGGAAGGCTCGTCATCGTCGAGGAAGGATCGGATGCCGTCTCGCGCCACGACCGCGAGGAATTCGTCGAAGGCTTCGCGGTCGGTCGCGAACGGCTCGTCCCACTGGATCAGATCCTCCGCCTGGGTGACGACTTCCATCGTCCAGTCCCCGTTGCTGCCGGCTGTTCGAAAGATATCGACGAGCACCGTAACCCCGTCATCGGTAAATTCCCCCGCCAATTCGGAGTGCTCAAGCTTCTGTTTCTTTGCCATTCAACCGCCAGCGCCGGGAGGGGCGTCGTTTTTGAGATGCTCTTCATATTGGACCGTCTCGGTCTCGTCCGTGTCTATAGAAGCCGATGGCGATCTTGCCAAGCGAACGCCGGCGCCACCGCCGTCTTCCGGAATAAACAGCACGCCTGCATCTTCCAGGCTGCGCTTCATGGCCTGGAGAGTTTTCTCATCAGGGAGATGCGCTCCCGCCTCGAAACCCGCAATCGTCGCCTTGGCGATATTCGAAGCTGAACACAGGTCGTCCTCAGACCACGCGATAAGTGCCCGCGCGGCGCGGCACTGGGCTGGAGATAGATGCAAATCACTACCTTGCATTGAAATTCGATTCTTGCTCTGGGTCAGCAATACAGAGATGTAACCACAGCAGAAGAAAACAAGCGAGGCTCACTGTCAGCCTTATGCCGATTGCGGTTGCGCGTCATTATGATCGACGAGCCGAAAGTCGCCGAAGCCTTCCGCGCCAGCAAGCGTCTCGGCTGGCATTGACCGCTATTGCGGCACCTGGAACAGGTAGCGGATTCGCATCAGCAACGAGGTCATCGAGCTGCCGTTCAACGGTGTGCCTTCTGTCACGAATGAATGCTGGCCGGTCTCGATGCGGCGGGACAGCGTGGCGGCAAGCTCCTCGGCGATGCCGGGCCTGTCGTGCAGCAGCGGTGTCAGACTGGTCTGCGCAATTTCGTAAATGACCACAAAGGTAAGGGCGCGAAGGCTTGCCGCTTCGCCGGCGCCGATCAGCAGTCCGCTCTCGCCGAAACAGTCACCCGGTGCCAATCGTCCGACTTCGACTTCCTTTTTGCCCTCCTTCCGTGTCGCGACGACGGCGCCGCTGCGCACGATCATCAGCGAAGCCACCGTATCCCCCTGTTCAATCAGAATCGCATCCTTCTTGAAGGTCCGCCGCGTCATTGAGGCGGCCAGCGTCTCCTTCTCGTCCTCCGTCAACGAGGAAAACAGGGGGATGGCGTCGAGGAGCTTCAGCGGCGTCGGACGATGCGGCCCTGCCATTTCTTCAGGCTGCATCCGGTCGGGCGGCGGGCCTGCGGCATCGATCGGCCGCGCCAGGGTGAGGCCGGCAGCCTTGACGTGGCGGTAGACGAGATCGAATATCTCATTCTTCGCCGGGCCAGCGTGGCCAATATCCCTGACGCTGAAGGACAGCTCCACCTCCACCGCATCGGCATTGAGGGATTTGACCTGCACGCCGGGCTTTGGTTCCGCCAGGATAGAGCCGCTGCTCAAAAGCACGGTGCGCATGACCTCGACGATCGTCGATGGCCCCGCCGTCGGTACGACGCGGACCGTCAGCATGACACCGTGGCTGCGGTCGGGGCTGCTGAGGTTGGTCAGCCCTACCTTGGCAAGGAAGCTGTTGGGCAGGATAACGAGGTCGTTTGTGCCGTTCAGGAGATGCGTGGAACGCCAGTTGGTTTCGACGACACGACCTTCGACGCCGTCGTTGAGGACGATCCAATCGCCGATTGTGTAAGGGCGCCCGAGATTGAGGGCGATGCCGGAAAAGACGTCGTTCAGCGTGCTCTGCAGCGCCAGGCCGAGGATGATGGCGAACACGCCCGAGGTGGCGATCAGCGTTCCGACGGGAAAGCTGAAGACATAGGCCACGACCGAAAGGATCGCGCCGAGATAGATCAGGCCGATGACCAGATCCTGAACGAGGCGTCCCTCCCGCGGTTGACGTTCGAAGATCAGGAAGACACGAACGAAGGCGATCAAGGCCCAGGCGGCATTGATCCACCAGACCACCTTGGCAAGTCCGATGAAGACACGTTCGAAGGTGGAGGACGATGTCGGGCTGACCTCGTAGGGCACGATATCGTGATAGAGAAGGAGGATGGTCAGCGCCGCGAAGAAGAACACCTGACCGGCCAGCTTCCAGCTCGGGAAGCGGCGAAGGGCAATTCGAGTAACCATAGCGCCGGCCACGGCCACCATTCCGACCTGGACGATGGGATCGGAAAGCACCTCGGGCCAAGTGGGATTGTCAAGCATCGAAATCAACTCGCAAGAGAAGGCTGCGCCCTGTCGGATCCGCGCTTGCGGCCTTCCAATCCGACCGCGAGGCAGCCGTAAAAGAATGCCAGCGCCCAAAGCGTCAAAAACGGGATGCGGACGTCGCTGAGCGGTGCCCCGAGTTGCGATACCGAGACGATGCCGTTGATGGCGGAACTGCTCGGGACCAGGACTGCCAGGTAATGCAGCGCCCTCGGCATTGCCTCGGTCGGCCAGGAGAAGCCTGCGAGGAATAGGAAGGGAATGCCGATTGCCGCAAACACCAGCTGGACGGTGAGAGGGTTGCGAAACAGCGCCGCGATGACCATGCCGAGGGCGCTGACGGAGAGCACGAAGGGCAGTGAGAACGCGAAGATGACGAGCGGATTTCCGAGCCTCGGAATGTCGTAGAGGTAAGGCAGGACGATCAGATAGAAGGGCTGCACCGCGGCCTGCAGAATGAGATAGGCGAGCAGCTTGCCGAGCACGGTCGCGAGCGCACCGGCCGAAGTACCGTTGTGGCCGCCATCGTGAAGCGTTCCGAGCAGGCCGACGCCTATCAGTAAAGTCTGCTGCAGGATCAGGACAAAGGCGGCGGGCAGGAGATAGGTAGCGTAGCCGCCTTGGGGATTGAAGAGCGGAACGGTCGTCAGCGGCATCGGATCGGAAGCCGCAACCGCGATGGCGGGGTCGACACGCGAGGCGATCAACCTTGCCGTCTCGACCTCGATGCCGAAGGTCTTTGCGACGGCCGAAACGCCGCCGGCAATGCGCGAATAGATCAGAAAATAGCTGGCGTCGGCGTACAGCGCTACGGGTGACTGCCGCCCATGCAGGAGATCGCGCTCGAAGTATTTCGGGATGACGAGAATGCCGTAGAGTTGCCGGGCGAAGACCTCGCGCTCTGCGCTCGGCTCATCGGGGAATTCGGCGCCGATTGCGACGTCGGCCGATGCATCGAGGCGGCGGGCGAATTGGCGGCTGCTGTCGGTGCCGTCGAGATCGACGAGGGCGATCGGCACCTCACGCAAGGCCTCGTTCCGATAGGGCTGAGGATAGAGCGCCGCGTAGATGCAGACCGCCAGGATGAGAACAGAAAATGCCGGCCGCAGGGACACGATGCGCATCAATTCAATGCGGCAGGCGGTGAAGAGACCGCTCATGGGGTCGCCTCCCGCTGTGCCGATTCCTGGCGCCTGTTCATTGCTCTTATCGCTTCGAGCCGTAACGCGGTAAGGGATGCAAGCAGGACGACGAAGAAGAGTAGCACCAAAATCGGCTTCCACGACAGATCGAGCGGCGTGCCGCGGATCGTCTGGTCGATCCTTGCCATCAGATACCATGTGCCAGGGATCAACTGGCCGTAATGATACGCGAAGCCATTCATGCCGATCCTCGGGAAACCGATGCCCATAAAGCCGAAGGCGGGCACGACGAACAGAGAGCCTATGCTGATCGCGCTCGCCATCGGCCGCAGAAGCAGCGCGAGCAGCACGCCGATGAATTGGTTCGCCAGGATGAAGAGAGTCGCGGCCAACAGGAGGGGCAAGCGATCACCGCGCAGCGGCATGTCGAGGAAATCGAAGAGCACCAGATCCGCAATGGCGAGCACCGCCAGGAAGATCAGCGTATAAGGCAGCATCTTGCCCGCAAGCGCCGGCCAAAGGCCGCCTCCGAGCCGCCGCAGGATCCGCAGCCGATGGCGGGTCTCGACGTCGAGGCCGAGCGAATAGGCCATCGTCGTGACGATCACAACCTGCAGCACACTGGGCATCAGCGCGGCGAGGAGAAAATGGGCATAGTTGAGGGTGGGGTTGAAGAGTGGATTCACCTGGACCGGGACGGGAGCGAGACCGGCCTGCGCCGCATCGACAGGCTCTCCGTGGGCAGTGCGCAACGACAATTTGATGCCGGCTGCGACGCTCGGGACAGCGGAGTTGATGCCACGCAGCACCAGATTGCCTGTGGTCATCGTCTGAGTGTTGTAGAAGAACACCACTTCCGGCCGCCGCCCGGACAGGACATCGCGCTCAAGATTGCGCGGCAGCAGCAGCAGGCCATGGACCTCGCCTGAGAGGATGAGCCTGCGTCCCTCGGCAAGATCGCTGACGGCAAGCGCGACAGATGTGTCCTGGGTTGCATCGACCATGCGTATGATCTGGCGCGACAGGTTGGTGCCGTCCTGGTCAAGCACGGCGATCGGCAGGCGGGTGGCGAGCCCGGCGCTGAAGACGGCGGCGAGAAGGCCCATGAGCATCAGCGGCAGGACTGTCGTCAGGAACAGCAGAAACGGCCGGCGGCGAAACCAGTTGAACTCTCGCCCGAAGACGACGAGAAAACCCGGTCGCGGTCGCGGTGTCATCTCACCGCTCCGACCAGGCGGCGATGGCACTCATGCCGGGGCGCAGGCCGCCCAGAGGTTTTACGGGAACGGCGCGCACCTCGAATGTCCGCAGATCAAAATCGCCGGTCGCCCGGGTCGCCCGCCAGGTAGCATACTGCCCTTGCGCGTTGATCATGGTCACCCTCACCGGGATCTTATCCGGGCCGATGGCAGGCACGACGATATCGAATCCGTCGCCGATCTTCAGGCCTTTCAGCAGATCTTCCCGCAGGTTGAAGGTAAACCAGGGGTTCTGGATGTCGATGATCGAAAAGAGCGGTGCGCCGGCGCTGAAATTCTCGCCAAGTTCGGCGACCCTCGTCGTCACTTGGCCGGAGATCGACGCATGAATGGTCAGCTCTGAAACATTGACCTGCTGCTGGCCGAGAGAGGCTCGCGCCTGCTCCACCTGCGCGGCGGCGAGCTCCTTTTCCTCCTTGCTGGAGCCGGCAATAACCAGGCGTACATTGGCTTCCGCGGATTCACGCTTGCGAATTGCCGCTTCAAGATTGCGGGCTGTCTGGTCGACCTGCGCCTGCGTCGAGGCGCCGGTGGTGATCAGCCTTGCCTGACGCGCGGATTCCTCCTGATAAAGGGTCACATCGGCAGCCGCTGCGGCAAGCTCGGCATTCGCGGCGTCGATCTTCTCGGGGCGCGTGCTGTTGACGCGGGCAAGATCGGCCTGCGAAACGGCAAGAGCGGCTTGAGCCATATGCAGCGCCGCAGTCAGTTCCGGGCTTTCGAGCTCGGCAATCACCGCACCGGACTCGACGGTGTCACCGACATCGACATTGAGCTTGACGATGCGACCGGAGACGCGCGGACTGATGTCGACGCGGTTGGCCGAGACCTCGCCCTGGACAACCAGCGGCGGCGGGCGGGTTGCGAACCAGAGCAGGATGCCAAGGGCAGCCAGAACCGCTATCGCAATGACCGGTCGAAAAATCTTGGTCGCTGTCATCGAATGACCCTTGAGAAAATTTCATATCGTCGCGACGTCCGCCGGGCATGGCGAACCGGAGGTCCGAAAAAGCAACATTGCCGTTCATTCAAGCGATGTCAAACCGCCACGAAGCCGCGGATTCGCGCTGCGCCTTCGGGGGTCAAGACGCTCAGCGAAGTTTGCCGATGCTGGCATACATGCCGGTCGTACGGAACTCCGTCGGGTTGGTGCCGTAGACGCGGCGGAAGACTTTGGAGAAATAATTGGCGTCCTCGAAGCCGCACATGATGGCGACTTCCTTGACCGGCAGGAAATCCGCCTTGGTCAGAAGCTTGACGGCGCGCTGCAGGCGCTGCTGCAGCACGAATTCGGCCGGCGGCATGCCTTCGCTCTCGGCGAAGCTGCGCGAGAAATGCGCGCGGCTGAGGCCGACGATGCCGGCGAGTTCGCTGACCGGCAGCGGCTTGTCGAGATTGGCGTTGATATGGTCGATCACCGGCTGCATGAGGCTGAGTTCAGCGGCAACAGCCGCCGAGTTGAAGACATCGTCATAGAGCGCCATCGCCGCTTCATAAGCGATCGCCGACGCTGCTCCCGCCGACGTCGCGCCCTTGACCAGACGCAGGCTGCAATCGGCGAGATGATCGATGGTCGAGGGCTGCAGCTTCAAGACCGGACCGGCTGTGGAAAGCACCAGCTTGTGGATGCGCAGCGTTTCCTCGCCGTTCATCGAGATCCAGAAATATTCCCAACGCTCGCCCTTCTCCAGCCAATAGCGGTGATTGTGGGGGACGAGCACGAGCAGCGTGTCGCCGCCTTGGAGGCGGTAATTGCGGTTCTGGTAGCGCAGCCGGCCGGTGCCGCTGATCGTGTGCTGCAGCACGGTGAAAGGCGTCTGACCGCGCCGGCGGCCGTCCCAGTCGTAGGTCTCGTTCTCACGCACTTCATAGCCGGCGCTGGTCGGCATTGCGTGCAATCGCTGCCGGCCGCGGGGCAGCGAAACCGTCCTCATCGCCTGTCCGTTGGCAATCAAATCCTGCAGCACAAAATTACCCCTGAAAGCATAATCCTTCTCTGGTCGCCCTGCCGATTTCGGGCATAATCCCGCTCGACAAGAAAGAAGAGACCGCGGCCGATGGAGCGGCCGGGAGGAAAACAGGCAGTTTTACGGCTTTTTCAACCACGTGCGCCAGCATGCGGCCTGCTCCTCCATATCAATCTTTTCTCTAGCATTCGATTGGATCGAGGTGAAGATCATGAGTTTCAAAATCGCTATCATCGGTGCGGGCAGCGTCGGCTTCACCAAGAAGCTGTTCACCGACATATTGTGCGTTCCGGAGTTTCGCGACATCGAATTCGCGCTGACCGATATCAGCGAACATAATCTGGAAATGATCAAGGCGATTCTCGACCGGGTCGTCGAGGCAAACAAGCTGCCGACCAAGGTGACGGCAACGACCGACCGGCGCAAGGCGCTGGAAGGCGCGCGCTACATCATCAGCTGCGTCAGGGTCGGCGGGCTCGAAGCCTATGCCGACGATATTAGGATCCCGCTGAAATACGGCATCGACCAGTGCGTCGGCGATACGATCTGCGCCGGCGGCATCCTTTATGGCCAGCGCAACATTCCCGTCATCCTCGACTTCTGCAAGGATATAAGAGAGGTCGCCGAACCCGGCGCCAAGTTCCTCAACTACGCCAATCCGATGGCGATGAACACCTGGGCGGCGATCGAATACGGTAAGGTCGACACCGTCGGTCTCTGCCATGGCGTCCAGCACGGCGCCGAACAGATCGCCGAGGTGCTCGGCGCCAAGTCGGTGCGCGAGCTCGATTACATCTGCTCCGGCATCAACCACCAGACCTGGTTCATCGATCTGCGCCTCAACGGCCGCAAGATCGGCAAGGACGAGCTGGTCGCCGCCTTCGAGGCGCATCCCGTCTATTCGCAGCAGGAGAAATTGCGCATCGACGTGCTGAAGCGGTTCGGGGTCTATTCTACCGAAAGCAACGGCCACCTCTCGGAATATCTGCCCTGGTACCGCAAGCGGCCGGAAGAGATCACCCGTTGGATCGATATGTCCGACTGGATCCACGGCGAGACCGGCGGCTACCTCCGGCACTCGACGGAAACCCGCAACTGGTTCGAGACGGAATTCCCGCAATTCCTGGAATCCGCCTCCAAGCCGATCGATCCCGCCAAACGCTCGAACGAACATGCCAGCCACATTCTGGAGGGGCTGGAAACGAACCGGGTCTATCGCGGCCATTTCAACGTCAAGAACAACGGCGTCATCACCAACCTGCCGTCCGATGCGATCATCGAATCGCCCGGCTTCGTCGATCGCTTCGGCATCAACATGGTTTCGGGCGTCACCCTGCCGGAGGCTTGTGCGGCGACCTGCATCGCCTCGATCAACGTCCAGCGCATGTCGGTACATGCGGCGGTCTCGGGCGATATCGACCTCTTGAAGCTTGCCGTGCTGCACGATCCGCTGGTCGGTGCCGTCTCGACGCCCGAGGAGGTTTGGCAGATGGTCGACGAGATGGTCGTTGCCCAGGCGCGCTGGCTGCCGCAATATGCCGATGCCGTGCCGGCCGCCAAGGAGCGGCTGTCGAAATCGAAGGTGCAGACCCGCGACTGGGCGGGCGCCGCCCGCCGCAACGTCCGCTCGATCGAGGAGCTGCGCGCCGAAAAGGCGGCTCTGAAACAGGCCGTGTAAATTCGTGAAAGACGGGTCGTCATGGGTTTCCGGGAGGGAAGTCCATGACATTAGACCCGCCTTCACATCGTGCGAGGAAAAGGAGCCGCCGAGTTCGCGCTCCGGAACAGAGGGAGAAACGATGATGAATTTCCGCAACGCAAGCATTCTCGCCGGACTGGCGCTCGGCGTCTCGGTCATGGCGTTGAACGCCTATGCCTCCGAGCCGACCGTTCCGCCGGTGCCGCCGAACTTTCCGGCCGAAGGCAAGATCAATTATGTCGCGCGCGACTCCATTCTGGAGTTCAAGGCGCTGCCCGAATATCACGAGCCCGACTGGGTCACCAAGAATTTCGTCTCCACCGGCAAGCTACCGCCCGTCAAGGACCGGCTGCCGAAGGAACCGCTGGTCTTCAAAACAGGCAATATGCCCGACGGCATCGGCGTTTACGGCGATACGATGCGTCACGTCATCGGCGGCCGGCCTGAGGGCTGGAACTATGGCGCCGGCCAGACGCAGGGCTGGGGCGGCATCGATATCGGTCTCTCCGAATGCCTGACGCGCACCGCACCGCTCTTCCAGGTGGAAGCTAAGGATACGGAGCCGCTGCCGAACCTTGCCAAGAGCTGGGACTGGTCGGAGGACGGCCATAAGCTGACCATGCACCTGATCGAAGGCGCCAAGTGGTCCGACGGCGCGCCGTTCAACGCCGACGACATCATGTTCTACTGGGAAGACGAGGTCATCGATCCCAACGTCTCGCCGCTTGGCGGCGGCGCTTCGCCTGAGGCCTTCGGTGTCGGCACGACGCTGAAGAAGATCGACGATTACACCGTCGAATGGACCTTCAAGGAAGCCTTCCCGAAGCAATATCTCTACACCATGTCCTACCCGAACTTCTGCCCGGGTCCGTCGCATATCCTGAAGCCCCAGCATCCGAAATATTCGAAGAACACCTACGACCAGTTCAAGAACGCCTTCCCGCCGGAGTTCATGAACATGCCCGTGATGGGCGCCTGGGTGCCTGTGGAATATCGCCCCGACGACATCATCGTCCTGCGCCGCAACCCCTACTACTGGAAGACCGACGAGAAGGGCAACCAGCTGCCTTATCTCAACGAGCTGCACTACAAGCTCTCGACCTGGGCCGACCGCGACGTTCAGGCGGTGGCCGGATCCGCCGATTTCTCCAACCTCGAGCAGCCGGAAAACTTCGTCGCTTCGCTGAAGCGCGCCGCCGAAAAAACCGCGCCCGCCCGCCTGGCCTTCGGACCGCGCCTGATCGGCTATAACCTGCGCATGAACTTCTCCGCCAATGGCTGGGGCAACCCGGACGAGCGTGGCCAGGCGATCCGCGAGCTCAACCGCAATGAGGATTTCCGCAAGGCCGTCACCATGGCGCTGGATCGCAAGGCAATCGGCGACTCGCTGGTCAAGGGGCCGTTTACGGCGATCTATCCGGGCGGACTTTCCTCCGGCACCAGCTTCTACGACCGCAACTCCACCGTCTACTATCCCTATGACCTGAAAGGCGCCAAGGCGGAACTCGCCAAAGCCGGCCTCAAGGACACCGATGGCAATGGCATCGTCAACTTCCCCGCTGGTACGGCGGGCGGCAAGGATGTCGAAATCGTCATGCTGATCAACAATCAGTACACGACCGACAAGAGCCTTGCCGAAGGTGTCGTCGGCCAGATGGAGAAGCTCGGGCTGAAGATCGTCCTCAATGCGCTCGATGGCGCCAAGCGCGATGACGCCCATTATGCCGGCCGCTTCGACTGGTTGATCCAGCGCAACACGACGGAGCTGTCTTCGGTGGTGCAGAATACCGAGCAGCTTGCCCCCGTCGGTCCGCGCACCAGCTGGCACCATCGCGCCGGCAAGGATGACCAGCTCGATCTGATGCCCTTCGAAACGCAGCTCGTCGACGTCGTCAACAAGTTCAGGACGAGCCAGGACAACGACGAGCGCGTCGGCCTGATGAAGCAGTATCAGAAGATCTCGACGGAACACGTCAACACGGTCGGCCTGACGGAATATCCGGGCGCCCTGATCATCAACAAGCGCTTCTCGAACGTGCCGCAGGGGACGCCGATCATGATGTTCAACTGGGCTGAAGATTCGGTGATCCGCGAACGCCTCTGGGTGGCTGCCGACAAGCAGGGCAAATACGAGCTGTTCCCCGAGCAGCTGCCCGGCAAGCCCGGTGACAAGGGCCCGATCAACTGATGTGAAACAAAAGCGCGTCGCAGATCGTGCGACGCGCTGGAGAGTTCCCTCCCAGCTGAAACGAGATCCAGGCCGCGCTTGACGCGCGGCCTGATATGACCAACGAGCCGGCCGCGCTGACAAGGAGCGACTGGCGGCAGAGAGAAGCGAACCGTTCGATGTTACGATTCCTGCTCGTGCGCATAGCCTCCGCGATCCCCGTTCTCTTCATCCTGAGCGTGGTGACCTTCGCGATCATCCAGGCGCCGCCCGGCGACTATGCCGATTACATAAGATCGCAGCTGATCAATCAGGGCGGCGCATCCTACGCCCAGGCCGAGGCGCAGGCGCAGGCCTACCGCGTCGAGCACGGCCTCGACAAGCCGATGGTCGTCCAATACGTCAACTGGATCGGCGGCATCGTCACACGCGGCGATTTCGGCTACAGCATGTTCTACAACAAGCCGGTCGCCGACGTCGTCGGCGAGCGCCTGCCGCGCACCTTGCTGCTGGCGCTCGTCTGTCACATCTTCGCTTCGGTGCTCGGCATCGGCTTCGGCATCTGGGCGGCGACGCGGCAATATAGCTGGATCGACAGCACGCTGTCGGCAGTCTCCTTCCTCGGCATGACGGTGCCGCGTTTCCTGATGGCGCTGATCATCGTCTATCTCCTGGTTTTTCAGTTCAACGTGACCGAGATCGGCAGCTTCTTCTCGCCGCAATATGGAGGGGCGCCGTGGTCCTGGGCGAAATTCGTCGATCTCGTCAGCCATGTCTGGCCGGTTGTCGCGATCGCCACTTTCGGCGGGCTCGCCTATAACATGCGCGTCATGCGCGGCAATCTGCTCGACACGCTGAATGCGCAATATGTCGAGACGGCAAAGGCCAAGGGTCTTTCCGGCGCCGCGGTGGTGATGCGCCATGCAGTGCCGAACGCGCTGCATCCCCTCGTCATGTATCAGGGGGTGGTGCTTCCCTACATGCTGACCGGCGAGATCGAAACCGCGATCATCTTCGCGCTGCCGACCGTCGGCCCGGCGATCGTCGGCTCGATGGCGATCGGCGACGTCTATGTCACGGCCACCTTCATGATGGTTCTGTCGGCAACGCTGATCGTCGGCAACATCATCGCCGACATGCTGCTCGCTCTGCTCGATCCGCGCGTACGCCAGTTCGGAGGAGCCTGAGATGCTTGCTTTCGATTCTTCCGACACGCCACCGACAACCGAACCTGCGATCAGGAAGCCGTCACACGGCAACGAAAGTTACCTTGCGCTCGTCTGGCGCCGGTTGCGGCGCTCCTGGACCGGCATGGCAGGGTTGGTGCTCGTCGGGCTTTTGATCATCATGGCGGTCTTTGCCGATTTTTTCGCGCCGATGGATCCGAAGGCGACCGATGTCGGCTTCGCGCCGCCGCAGGTGATGAGCTTCCACGACAAGGACGGAAACTTCGTCTTCCGGCCGCGCGTCTACGCGCTGTCGGATTCCGAGGAGCTCGATCCGGTCACCTTTCAGCCGATCGTCGGCATGGATTACGACAATCCGCGGCTGCTCGGCTTCTTCGTCGAAGGCGCGGAGTACAAGCTGTTCGGCCTCATTCCGGCGAACCGGCACTTCTTCGGTTCGACCGATGGCCAGCCGGTGCATTTCCTCGGCACCGACAAGTTCGGCCGCGACGTGCTGTCGCGCGCCATCATCGGCTCGCGGATTTCGCTGATGATCGCGCTGACAGTTGTCTTCATCGTCACACTCATCGGCACGACGGTGGGCATGGTCTCGGGTTATTTCGGCGGCACCTTCGATATCTGGCTGCAGCGCTTCGTCGAACTGGTGCTCGCCTTCCCGCAGCTGCCGCTCTATCTTGCATTGACCTCGCTGATTCCGGTGACGGCGCCGACCAATGTCTTCCTCGCCTTCGTGATCGTCGTGATGTCGGCGCTCGGCTGGGCGCAGATGTCGCGCGAGGTGCGCGGCAAGACCCTGGCCCTTGCCCGCATCGATTATGTCCGGGCGGCGATGGCCGTTGGCGCCACCGACCGGCGCATCATCATCCAGCATATCCTGCCCAACGTGATGAGCCACGTCATCGTCGCGGTGACGCTGCACATACCAAGCGTCGTCCTGTTGGAATCCTTCCTCGGTTTCCTGGGCTTTGCCGTCAAACCGCCGCTGATCTCCTGGGGGCTGATGTTGCAGGATACGGCGACCTATTCCGTCATCGGCTCCTATCCCTGGATTCTCTCTCCTGTCGCCTTCGTGCTCGTCACCGTCTTCGCCTTCAACGCGCTCGGCGACGGACTGCGCGACGCGGTCGACCCTTATTGAGGTGATTGATATGGCTCTTGCACTGGTCAGCTCCTTCGCCCCGCCCGTCCGTCATGATCATGACGGCCGCTCGGAAAAGCCGATTATCGACGCCCGCAACGTCGCGGTGAATTTCAAGGTCGAGGACGGCATGGTCGAAGCCGTCAAGGATGTCTCCTTCCAGCTCTATCGCGGCGAGACGATCGCCATCGTCGGCGAATCCGGCTCCGGCAAATCGGTGACGGCGCGCACGGTGATGGGGCTCCTGTCGAAGCGTGCCGTCGTATCCGATAAATCGACTGTCTCCTATGACGGCAGCAACATCCTGAAGTTTTCCGAGCGGGCGCGCCGCAAGCTGCGCGGCGATCGCATCTCGATGATCTTCCAGGAGCCGATGAGTTCGCTGAACCCGATCTATACGATCGGTAGCCAGATCGTCGAGGCGATCCGCGCCCATCGTCGGATGAGCCGGAAAGATGCGGAAAGGCGGGCGCTCGAGCTGCTCGAACATGTGCAGATCCCCGATCCGGCGGCGAGACTCCGGCAATATCCGCATCAGCTTTCCGGCGGCCAGCGCCAGCGTGTGATGATCGCCATGGCGCTCGCCAATGATCCCGACGTCCTGATCGCCGATGAGCCGACGACCGCGCTCGACGTCACTGTCCAGGCGCAGATCCTGAACTTGATCCGCAACCTGCAGAAAGAGCTGGGGATGGCCGTCATCCTCATCACCCATGATCTGACGGTCGTGCGGCAGTTCTCCGACTACGTCTATGTGATGCAGCATGGCGAGGTGCGAGAGCACAATGTCACCGAGGCGCTGTTTGCCAATCCGCAGCACCCTTACACCCGGCATCTGCTCGCCTCCGAGCCGCGTGGGCAGGCCAATCCGTTACCGGAGGGCTCTGACATCATTCTCGATGCCAAGGGCGTGCGGGTCGGCTTCATGCTGCGTCACGGCACCTTCCTCAAGCCCGAGATGCGCGAGCTTGTCGCCGTCGACAGCCTGAGCCTGACGCTGCGCCGTCACGAGACGCTCGGCCTCGTCGGCGAATCCGGCTCCGGCAAGACCACCTTCGGCCAGGCGATCTTGCGGCTGAACACGCCGCAGGCGGGCGAGATCCATTTCGACCGCCAGCCGATCCACGGGCTTTCCAGGGCCGAGATGCGGCCCCTGCGCGCCCGCATGCAGGTGGTGTTCCAGGACCCGTTCTCCTCGCTCAATCCGCGCATGACGATCGGCCAGATCATCGAGGAAGGCCTCGTCGTCAACCGGCTCGGCGCGACGCGGGCCGAACGGCAGGACCGGGTGCGCGAGGCGCTTGTTGCCGCCGGCATGCCCGGCAATATCCTGTCGCGTTTCCCGCATGAATTTTCCGGCGGCCAGCGACAGCGCATCGCGATCGCCCGCGCCATAGCGCTGGAGCCGGAATTCATCCTGCTCGACGAGCCGACATCGGCGCTCGACCTTTCGGTCCAGGCGCAGATCATCGAGCTCCTGCGCAAGCTGCAGGACGAGCGGGGCTTGAGTTACCTCTTTATCTCCCACGACCTCAAGGTCGTCCGCGCTCTCTGCCATCGCGTCATCGTGATGCAGCATGGCAAGATCATGGAAGAGGGGCCCGTCGACGAAGTTCTCACCAATCCCAAGACCGCCTACACCGAACGGCTCGTCAAGGCCGCTTTCGAGGTAGCATGATTATCGAATGCCGGAGGCTATAATGGCAGGAAATCCCAAGATCACTTTCATCGGAGCAGGCTCCACCGTCTTCATGAAGAACATCATCGGCGACGTGCTTCAGCGTCCCGCTCTGTCAGGCGCGACCATCGCCCTGATGGACCTCAATCCGCAGCGGCTGGAAGAAAGCGCCGTCGTCGTCAACAAGCTGATCTCGACGCTCGGCGTCAAGGCCAAGGCCGAGACCTATTCCGACCAGCGCAAGGCGCTTTCAGGCGCCGATTTCGTCGTCGTCGCCTTCCAGATCGGCGGCTACGAGCCCTGCACGGTCACCGATTTCGAAGTGCCGAAGAAATACGGGCTGCGCCAGACGATTGCCGATACGCTCGGCGTCGGCGGCATTATGCGGGGCTTGCGCACCGTGCCGCATCTCTGGAAGGTCTGCGAGGACATGCTCGCCGTCTCCCCCGAGGCGATCATGCTGCAATATGTCAACCCGATGGCGATCAACACCTGGGCGATATCGGAGAAATATCCGACGATCCGTCAGGTCGGCCTCTGCCATTCGGTGCAGGGCACGGCGATGGAGCTGGCGCACGATCTCGATATTCCCTACGAGGAAATCCGCTATCGCGCCGCCGGCATCAACCACATGGCCTTCTATCTCAAATTCGAGCATCGCCAGGCCGATGGCTCCTATCGCAACCTCTATCCCGATCTCCTGCGCGCCTATCGCGAGGGCAGGGCGCCGAAGCCCGGCTGGAACCCGCGCTGCCCGAACAAGGTGCGCTACGAGATGCTGACGCGGCTCGGCTATTTCGTCACCGAAAGCTCCGAGCACTTCGCCGAATACACACCCTATTTCATCAAGGAGGGCCGCGAGGACCTGATCGAGAAATTCGGCATTCCGCTTGATGAATATCCGAAGCGCTGCATCGAGCAGATCGAGCGCTGGAAGGGTCAGGCGGAAGCCTATCGCACCGCCGACAAGATAGAGGTGAAGCCGTCGAAGGAATATGCCTCCTCGATCATCAACTCGGTCTGGACCGGCGAACCCTCGGTGATCTACGGCAATGTCCGCAACAATGGCTGCATCACCTCGCTGCCGGAAAATTGCGCCGCCGAAGTGCCCTGCCTCGTCGACGCCTCCGGCATCCAGCCGACCTTCATCGGCGACCTGCCGCCGCAGCTGACGGCGCTGATGCGCACCAACATCAACGTCCAGGAACTGACGGTGCAGGCGCTGATGACGGAAAATCGCGAGCACATCTATCACGCCGCGATGATGGACCCCCATACGGCGGCCGAACTCGACCTCGACCAGATCTGGTCGCTGGTCGACGACCTGCTCGCCGCTCACGGGGACTGGCTGCCCGAATGGGCCCGCACCAACCGAAAAGTCCAGGCCGCCTGATCCCCTCTCCCGGGTGAGGCGTCGAGAAGCCCCGCGGTCGCAACAACCGCGGGGCTTTTGCGAGAAAAACCTGTTGCGGACGTGAGTCGCCGCGGGAAAAACAAGGTTGATCGAGCGTTGGGCCGCTCAGTCTGGTTTGAATCCGATCACCATCGAGTCCGGCCCCAGCAACGGCTCGACGCGCGTGGATACGAAACCGGCGTCGCGCATCCAGGCTTGGCAGTCGGCGCCGGAGTAGTCGAATCCTCCGCGGGTCTCGATCAGCATGTTCAAGCTCATCAGCAGGCCAAAGGCGTTGCTGCGGCGGTCATCGTCGATCACGGCGTCGTAGACGATCAGGGCCCCGCCGTTCGGCAGCGCGGCAAAGGTTTTTTCCAGCAGCATCCTCTTCTCGGCAAGATCCCAGTCGTGGAGGATATGCCCCATCACGATCACATCCGCACGTGGCAGCGGGCTGTCGAAGAAGTTGCCCTGTTGGAAGCGAATGCGGTCGGCAAGGCCGTGCCGGGCGACGAACTCGTCAAATATCGGCTGCACGGCGGGTAGGTCGAAGCCGAGGGCCTGGAGATGCGGATGGGCTTTGGCGATCACCACCGGTACCATGCCTTGCGCCGCGCCCACGTCGGCGAAGCTCGTGTATTTCGACCAGTCGAACTTGGCGGCGATCGCCTGCGCCGGACCGGCGCTGATCCCGCTCATCGCCTCGAGGAACCCGCGCAGCCGTGCCGGATCCGCGTATATCGCAGCAAAGAGGTCCTCGCTGTACTTGGCTTCGTTCTGCGGCTCTCCGGTCTGCAGGGCTTCGGTAAGCGAGCCCCAGAAACCGTATAGCCGGGCATTGGCCATTTCGAGGATGCCGCCGATATAGGATGGCTTCGCCTTGTCGAGGAAGAGGTCCGCATCGGTGGCATTGCGATAGCTGCCGTCCTCGCGTTCGAGCAGCTTCAGGGCCACCAGGGCGTCGAGGAAGTCGCGGGCCGAACGGGGATGCAGTTTCAGCCTGGCCTGAAGGTCGGTCAGGTCGGCCGGGCCGGCTGCGAGCTCGGTGAAGACGCCGAGCTCGACCGCGCTGAGCAGGGCTTTGGAGGCCCAGAACCCCATGCCAAGCTGCATGATGTTGTCCGGCGTCGTTGCGCCCATCGCTCGTCTCCTCGTAGGTCGTGTCGTCGAACGGCACCTGGAATTGGTGCGATAACCGAAGTGGCCGACGGCGCTGCGAAGCCGAGGACGTTCCGTCTCGTCGAGGCACCCTCCAAGTAAAACTAAAGCGTTTTATGATGGGGGGCAATTAATCAAGATTCACTAGCCAAGAGCCCAACGGCTGAGCGGCGATACCGACAGCTGACTTTCACAGCGAAGTTGAGTCGCAATGTACGAATTCAAATTGGTGCGGTTGCGAACACCTAAACCGGCATGAGCCCGGCGCCGAGGGCGAATGCTGCGCCGTGCCTATTCCGCAGACGCCTGCGACGCCTCACAAAGTTCGTCGCCTTCTGGAGCAATCCGTTGTCTAGATTGTTCCCGCGCGGTTTCTTTTGCGCCACTCTTCGTACTCTGTGCGGGCATCGTCGTGCAGCGGATAGTAGCGCTGCAACGACCCGCCCTCCATAAGCTTCGCTCGCGAGAACTCCTCCCAATCGTGATGCTTTTGGGATTCTTCGATGACCTTCGGTGCCATTGCGACTGGAAGCACCACCACCCCATCATCGTCGGCGACGATGATGTCTCCGGGGATTACCGTGACATCGCCGCAGGCAATCGGGACGTTGACGGCGTTGGGGTAGATGCTCGTCTGTACATGGTAGTTGGGCGTCCAGCCGCGCAGCCAGAGGGCGAGATCGAGCTTCTCGACATTGGGCCGGTCGCGCATGCACCCATCGATCACGATGCCAGCGCCGCCTCTGCCTTTGAAATAGGTCGACATCATATCGCCGAAGACGCCCGAGCTCATATCGCCGCGCGCGTCGACCACGACCACATCGCCCTCCTGCACGTGATAGAGCACGTGCCGGTGCAGCTGCGTCTCCGGATCTGCATATTCTCCCTCGTTGAAAAGGTCCGGACGCTGAGGCAGGAACTGGAGCGTCAGCGCCGGGCCGACGATCGACTTGCCGCGGCTCTGCGATACCGGGCCGACCATATGCGGATTGCGGAAGCCCATGTGGCCGAGCGTACCGGCAATGGTCGCGGCGCCGATCTCCTTCAGCGCGTCGATCAAGTCTTTGGACGGTCGCGTGATATCGGGCGTATGCGTCATTTTAGGCTCCGGTGGATGAAACTACCAGTTGGTGACAGAACCGTCGCGGCGCTTCAGGTGGGGCGCCTCCCAGAAACGAAAGCTCTCCGCCTTGACCGCCTCTTCGTTGACCTCGACGCCGAGACCCGGCAGATCGCTGACCGGATAGTCCGTGCCGTCGAGCCGCGGTTGCACGGGGAAGAAGTCGGAATTGTCGAAGCCGAGCTTGGCTTCGGGCGCCCTGGTCTCCAGCCAGGCGAAATTCGGCACCGCAGCGGCGAGATGGATGGTCGCGGCCGTGCAGACTGGACCAAGGGGATTGTGCGGCATCAGGTCCACATAGTGCGCCTCGCTCCAGCCAGCGACCTTCATCGCTTCGGTAAGCCCGCCAACATTGCAGACATCGAGCCGGTTGAACTGATGGATGCCGCGCTCGATATATGGCAGGAACTGCCACTTGCTGGCAAATTCCTCGCCGATGGCGAAGGGGATGTCGGTCATCATGCGTAGGGATTCGTAAGCCCCAGGTGTTTCGTCTCGGATCGGCTCCTCGAGGAAATCAAGCACACCACGGCCGAGCTTGTTGCAGAAGCTCGCCGCCTCTGCCACCGACAGCCGATGATGGTAGTCGATGCCGAGAACGACGTCATCGCCGAGCGCCTCGCGCGCGCTGTTCAGCATCCGTGCGGTAGGCCCGATCGACTCCCGCGGCTCGAAGATGTCCTTGCTGCTTTGCCCGATGGGGAAGAAACGGATCGCCTGCCAACCCTGTGCGCGCAGTTCGCGGGCGCGGTCGATGGCGACATCGCCCTCGGCCTCGTCGCCGGTCGAGGCGAAGGTCGGAATGCGGTCGCGCTGCTTGCCGCCGAGCAGTTCGTAGGCTGGAACCCCCAGCGCCTGGCCCTTGATGTCGTGAAGGGCAATGTCGATCGCGGAAATCGCCGCCTGCAGAACGCGCCCGCCTTCGAAATATTGGCTGCGATAAATTTCCTGCCAGATCCGACCAATCTGCATCGGGTCGCGGCCGATGAGAAACTCGCGATAGTGCTCGATCGCGCCGGCCACGGCCTTCTCGCGGCCGCTCAAGCCGCTCTCGCCCCAACCGAAGATACCGCTATCGGTCTCCACCTTGACCAGCATCTGGTTGCGTGTTCCGACCCATGCAGGATAGGGCTTGATTTCCGTGATTTTAAGCTTCGCAGTCATCCACGCCTCGTTTCACACGCATCCGCCATGAGTCAGTTGGCCTTCAGCGCCATTTCCGTTTCGCCGTCAAACAGATGCATCCGCTCCTGATCGAATTCGAGCCAGATCTGTTCGTCGGGCGTGACCGCAACGGTAGGCGGCACGCTGACATTGACGATGGCGCCGGACAGGAACGCCTGCACGAAGGTGACGTCTCCGGTCGGCTCCACCGTATAGGCCTTGGCAGGGATGCTTCCAGGAACCGCGCTCTTGTGCAGCTTGACCGTCGAGTGGCGTGCGCCGAGCACGATCTTCCTCGTGGATGACCTTGCAACTTTCTGGGCGTTTTGCGGCGAAAGCTCGAGGCGCCAGCCCTCCGCGCTGGTCAACACGGTCTCGCCGCCTGCCGTGGACACCTCCAGTGGGATAAGGCTCATCGCCGGGCTGCCGACGAAGCTGGCGACGAACATGTTCACCGGATGGGCAAAGACCTGCGCCGGAGTATCGTATTGCTGCAGATAGCCGCCGTTCATCACAGCCATCCTGTCGGCCATGGTCACCGCTTCGAGCTGATCGTGCGTCACATAGATGATCGTCGCCTTGAGATCCTGATGGAAACGTTTGATCTCCGACCGCATCTGCACGCGCAGTTTTGCGTCGAGGTTGGAAAGCGGTTCATCCATCAGGAATACTGCCGGATCGCGAACGAGCGCACGGCCGAGCGCCACGCGCTGCTGTTGGCCGCCCGAAAGTTCGCGTGGCTTGCGCTCGAGCAGCTGCGTCATGTCGAGCACGCGCGCTGCTTCCCTGACCTTCTTGTCGATCTCGTCCTTTGGCAGTTTGCGCATCTGCAGCGGAAACGCCAGATTCTTGTAGACAGATTTCTGCGGATAGAGCGCGTAGTTCTGGAACACCATTGCAATGTCCCGGTCCTTGGGGTCGAGGTCGTTGACCACCCGGTCGCCGATGACGATGTCGCCGGAAGTGATGGGGATAAGCCCCGCCACAAGATTGAGCGTGGTTGTCTTGCCGCAGCCTGAAGGGCCGACGAGCGCAACGAATTCACCGTCATTGACCGTCAACGAAACATCGTTGACAGCTTTGAAGGCGCCATAGGTCTTGACCAGATCTTTGAGGACCACGTGGGCCACCGGCAACTCCCTAGTGCTTGACTGCGCCTTCGGTGAGGGCGCGTACGAAGTATCGTTGAAGGACAAGGAACAGGACGACGACGGGCACGCTCATCATGAAGCTTGCCGCCATCAGGCCCGGAAAGTCCGTCGTGTTTTCCGAGAAGAAGCGCTGGATGCCGACCGGCAGCGTCAATTGCTCGTTCTTGGAGAGAAAGGTGTAGGCGTAGATGTACTCGTTCCACGCGCCGATGAAGGAGTAGATCGCCGTGGCGATGATGCCCGGAGCCGAGAGCGGCATGACGATCAGGAGAAAGGCCTGGAACCGCGTTGCACCGTCGATGCGCGCGGCCTGCTCGAGTTGCACCGGGATGTTGTCGTAGAAGCCCTTGAGGAGCCAGATTGCCAGCGGCAGACCGAAGGTGAGGTAAGTGAGGACGAGCGACCCATGCGTGTTCACCAGCCCGATGGCGCGCATCAGGATGAAGAGCGGCACGAGAAAGATCACTGCCGGGAACATGTTGCGAAGCAGGACGGCGAAGAACAGAAAGTTCCGGCCCGGGAAGGTGAAGCGCGAAAACGCGTAGGCCGCAGGAACTGCCACGATCACCGAAAGGATGGTCGTGGCGGTGGAGACGAAAAGGCTGTTCCAGAAGAAGCGCAGGAAGTCCTGGCCGACGCTGTTTTGCGGATCGAGCAGCTTCTGGTAGCTGGCGAGGGTGGGTTGGTCCGGCCACCATTGCGGCGGAAATTGCATGGCCGCGAAGCCGGACTTGATCGAGGTGATCAGCATCCACACCATCGGTAATGCGGTGTAAAGCAACATGAACACAAGGAAGATGCGTCCGCCCCACCGCCATCCATCGATGCGCGCACGGCGACGCGCCTGGCTTCGATGAGCAGTCTCGGCAATCGCGCTCATTCGCTTCCACCCCTCTGTTCGTTACCGCTCAGAGCACGGACGTAGAAGTAGCCGAGCGCCATCAGGATCAGGAACAGCAGCACCGAATAGGCCGATGCCACCCCCCAGCGCTGGCGGCCGAAGGCAAGCTCATAGATGTGGGTGATCCAGATATGCGATGCGTTCGAGGGTCCGCCGCCGGTCATGATCCAGGGGATGATGAAAGAATTGAAGTTGGCCACTGCGAGCAGAAGGATCGTCACCGTCGAGACGTTTCTCAAATGCGGAAAGGTGACGTGCCAGAACCGCTGCCAAGCATTGGCTCCGTCGACCTTTGCGGCGCGCAGCAACTGGTCGGGAACCGTCTGCAGGCCAGCCATCATCATGATCATGGCAAACGGGAACTCGCGCCAGATGTTGACGACGATCAAGGAGGGCAGCACTGTGCTGACGCTGTCGATGAAGTTCGGCGGCCGATCGGCCCATCCGAGGCCGACCAGCACCGCGCCGATTATCCCGAAGTCCGAATGGTAGATCCACTTCCAGATATAGGACGCGGCCACAGCGCTGATGACCCAGGGGATGATCAGGATGGCGCGCAGGATGCCGCGGCCGACAAAGTCGCGATGGAGCGCCAGGGCGCAGGCAAATCCCAGGACAAATGAAATGAGAGTGGATCCCAGGGTCCAGATGAGAGTGTTCGAGGTGACCTTCCAGAACACCGCACTTGTGAGGATGGCGGTGTAGTTGTCGAAACCGACGAAGATCTTGTCCCGGAGCTGCAGGCCAGGCGGTGTGTTGAAGAACGACAGTTCGATTGTGTAGTAGATCGGGTAGGCGATGACGATGAGCATCACGGCGATCGCGGGAAGCACGTATGCATAGTCAGCGCGATGCTCCAAGATGTTTCGCAGCACGCCGAGCCGATCGGATTGCAGTCTGCGGTGAGCCTCGGCCTTGCCAGTCAAGATCGTCACTGTGCGGTGCCCCTATTCTTCGGAACAAACCGGCTGCAATCGAGGTGCAGCCGGTCAGATCGTCAGGATTGACTAGAGTCCGCCGTCCATCAGGTCGTTGACCTTCTTGGCTGCGTCGTCCGCTGCTTGGTCGACCGTCATGGCCCCGGTCAGGGCATTCTGCAGCATGTCCGGGATGATGATGTTCATGATCTCGGGCGACTGTGGCAGTGCCGGGAACGGGATGCCGTAGGGCAGCATCGAAGTCGTGACATCAAGAAACTTGATGTTATCGAGACGCTCCTTCATCCACTTGGTCTTGAAGCCGTTCAGGTTGCCGGGGTTCGAACCGGCATAGGCCATCTTCAGCGACCATTCCGGGCTCGTCCACATGCAGATGATGGCCTTTGCAGCCGGCTCGTCTACCTTGCCGCCCTCGACATATTCGGGCTTCAGGATGTGAATGTTGGAGCCGCCAAACACGACGGCACGCTTGCCGTCGGGGCCGGTCGGAATGAGGCCGTAGCGCATGTTGTCGATGACGGTCTGGGCTTTTTCCTTGTCGCTGCCCGTCGTCTTCTTCTGCAGGTCGAGCATGACGTTGTAGTCGGACGGGTGCGAGATCATCATGCCGAGCTGGCCAGCGAGGAACAGGGGCTGATTGTCGGCCTGCTGGTTGGTGAGCGCCGAAACCGGAACCGACTTGTCGCGAACATACATGTCGTAGGAGGCTTGCAAGGCCGCCTTGCTCTGCGGGCTATTGAGCTGGACCTCCTTGTAGGTCGGGTTGGCGGTCGCTTCGTCGAAGACGCCGCCGCCATAGGCCCATAGCTGCGGCATGAAGCGGTATGGCGTATTACCCGCATTCTTTCGAGCCACGAGGCCGTAACCGGCAATACCAAGCTTGTCGTGGATCTGCTTGGAATATTTGACGACATCATCCCAGGTTGCCGGAGCCTTGTCCGGATCGAGGCCCGCACGCTTGAAGACATCGGCGTTCCAGATGAATGCCATCGTCTCGTTGTTGGTTGGAATACCGTAGGTCACTCCCTCCCACGTCACCGCCTTCATGGCGCCTGGCCAGAAATCCTCGGTCGAATAGCCTACATCCTCGGGCTTGAGCGGCTGCAAATAACCCTTTGAGGCGAACTCGGTCCCGCCGAGGATTTGTAGGCGGACCGCCATGGGCGCCGCATTGCCCAAAAGTGCGGTCCGGAACTTGTCCAGAAGGTCGTTATAGGTGAGGGCTTGTTCCTCAAGCTGGATGTTTGGATAGGTTTTGCGGAAGGTCTCGAAGAAGTCCTTGTAATACTGGCGCAGGAGGTCGGGGTCGCCCTCGAACACGCCCTGATACCAGAATGTCAGCCGGCCCTTATAGTCGAGCGGGGTGACCTTGGCGCAACCGGCCGCCGTGTCGAACTCCTGCGTGCCGGCGATTGAGCGCACATATTGCGGTGACCACTGGCTCAAGTCGACCGGCGCACTGAGCGCAGGCACGGACATCAACGATACCATCAAAGCAGTGGATATAGTGCCGCGTACAACGACACCGCCGAGCGAAAGACTCGTCATAGGTACTCTCCCAGGTTTTCTCCCAAGCCGCTCTCAATCGAGGCGGTCTTGCTCCCAGGTCGTGGGATTCTCCCACTTAATGTATCCCTTCGACCTTATCATACGTTTTCACGCCGAAGATTGTCTGTCAACTCAAGAAAATCGTACATTGTTTTAGGAAGTTTTGCGTGATATCCCGGAAATGTGTGTATGGATTGGGGACAGTCTTGGCTGAAACAAGCGAATTTAAAGCACAGCCGCCCGAGGGGATCGACGCTACTGGGGCCTCGAGCGAGGGCGCGTCTGTTTACCAACTGATCAGGGACGACATCATCGAAGGGCGGCTCGCGGCCAACGAGCGGCTCGTCATCACCGATCTCGCCCGGCGCCACGGCACTTCGACCAACCCCGTGCGGGAGGCTTTGCAACTGTTGCGCGGCGAGGGCTTTGTCACCTTCGTTCCCAACCGCGGAGCGCGCGTCCGGCCCATCGATCAGGACTTTGTTCGGGATATCTACGAGATAGGCGTCTTGATCGAGCCCTCACTGACGCGCTGGTTCGTAAATATGGCGACGGTGGAGGACATTGCTGAACTCGAACGCATCCAAAGCCTCATTGAAGAGAACAACTTTGCCGACACGCTAAGGCATAGCGAACTCGACACCGCCTTTCATACCGTCATGTACCGGAAGCACTACAATCGCCATGCCGCCGAGCTTTGGTGGAAGCATCGCGAAGTGCTTCGAGCCGTGAGCCGCCGCTTCGATTTTACGCTTGCCCGGCGTGCGGCGATCCTGAGCGAGCATCGCGAGCTTATCGCGCATGTCAAAGCCGGAAGGGCGAACGAGGCAGCCGAACTTATTGCACGCCATGTCGAAGGCTCGGGGCGGCACATCCTCGAACACATGCGTGCGCGTAACGCCGCTCGCGCGGGATAAAGTGCATACCCGGAACACTTCAGGTAGAGGCAGTTGAGATGAAAATCACCAGCGTTCGGCCGTGGCTGATCAAGTCCGATGCTTCCTATTGGGGAGAGTTCCTGTTCGTCGAAGTGACGACCGACGAAGGGGTGAGCGGCTGGGGAGAGATCACCACCACGACAAGGCTCGCCAATCGGGCCCTGTGCACGATCTTGCGGCAGATCGGCGCTGCTTTGACGGGTGAGGATCCGGCCCGCATCGAGTATCTGTGGCACAAGAAATTCCGCAGCTTCACCTATATGGGCAGTCGCGGCGCCGCCGTCGAATGCGTCAGCGCCATCGACATAGCCCTTTGGGACATCCGGGGCAAAGTCCTTGGCAAGCCGATATACGAGCTCCTGGGCGGACCGGTACGCGATCAAATTGCGCTCTACACCCATCCCAACCAGGCCAAGTTTACAAGCAAGGAGGCGGTGGTCAGGGAAATTCGAGACATCGTCGAGTCCGGTCACACCGCGCTCAAGTTCGATCCTTTCCCATACCAGGGCATCGCCTCTGGTGGACTGGCTCGCGAACAACGAAACGGCTACCTCGATGGCAGCATGACGCGCAAGGATGAGCGTGAGGCCGCCGAACTCACCGCTCTGATCCGCGAAACGGCGGGTGCTGACGTCGACATCCTCATCGATGCGCATGGCCGGTTCGACGTTCCCACCGCCATTCGCCTTTGTCGGAGCCTCGAGGAAGCCGGTCAGATCGACTGGTTCGAGGAGCCCTGCCCACCGGAGAGCCTCAACGCTCTCAGGCAGGTCCGCGAGAAGGTCAGCGCCCCCATCTCATGGGGCGAGCGCGGCCACACGAAATGGGATTTCGTGCCGGTGCTCGAAAACAGGCTCGCCGACTACATCATGCCCGATGTCACCTGGACCGGCGGCATTACCGAACTCAAGAAGATTTCTGCCCTGTGCGAAGCCTATTACATCCCCGTCTCGCCGCATGACGCCTCAGGGCCGATCAACGTGGTTGCCGGAGCGCAGGTGATGATGACCGTTCCGAATTTCTACAAGCTTGAAACGTCAGAGTGGAACCTCGGCAAATACGATCACCTGATCGACACACCACTCGATGTTTCTAACGGCAGCCTCACGCTTACGTCCAAGCCGGGTCTCGGCGTTGAGATGAACCGCGAATACCTTCAAGACCATGAAATAGAGTTCGACTAGCCAGCAACGCTCTCGGCCGCCCCAACGTGCGCGGCGATGGGCTCCCCACCAGAACGAGGAACAGTCATGCCAGAGGCATATTCGGCCGACGAGGCGCTCAATCGGGTGAACACGCATTCCAGGCCGTCAGACCTTCGCATCACCGACATGCGGGTAGCCGAAATTACCGGCGCGCCTTTCGCCTCGGTGCTGCTCAAGATTCACACGAACCAAGGCATCGTCGGGCTGGGCGAAGTGCGCGACGGTGCAAGCGCCACCTACGCACTGATGCTGAAGAGCCGGTTGCTTGGCGAAAATCCTTGCGACATCGACCGCCTGTTTCGCCGGATCAAGCAGTTCGGTGGCCACGGCCGGCAAGGTGGCGGCGTATCGGCGGTTGAAATCGCCTTGTGGGATCTTGCCGGAAAAGCCTATGGCGTCCCGATCTACCAGATGCTTGGCGGGCGTTTCCGGGAGAAAGTGCGCCTCTATTGCGATACCGACGCCGCTGTGGCGAGCGGCACCGCAACCGGCAGGCGCCTCAAGCAGCGCATGGAGCTCGGCTTCACCTTCCTCAAGATGGATCTGGGTCTGATGCAGATCGCAGATGTGCCCGGTGCGGTCGTCTTTCCTGCCGGTTCACTGGAAGGGTACCGAACCAGTCCCGTTCGGGGGCCGCTGAAGACCATAGAAGAGCGGCGGATCCGCAACGCTTCGTACGATCTGCATAACGTCCCGCACCCGTTTACCGGTCTGCACTTTTCGGACAAGGGCCTCGATCTGCTCGAGCAATACATCGCCGAGGTCCGTGAGGTCATCGGCATGGATGTACCGCTGGCGATCGACCATATCGGACATATTTCGATGCAGAATGGCATCCGCCTTGCCAGGCGGATCGAAAAATATGTGCCGGCCTGGCTGGAGGATGTGATCCCATGGCAGTACACCGAGCAATACCGACAACTCCAGGACGCCACCACGGTGCCGATCTGCACCGGCGAGGATATATATCTCAAGGAGGGCTTCGAGCCGCTGCTGAACAGCGGCGGTGTCTCCGTTATCCATCCTGACCTGCTCACCAGTGGAGGCATCCTAGAGACCAAGAAGATCGGCGACATGGCGCAGGACCGGGGTGTCGCCATGGCCATCCACATGGCAGAAAGTCCGATCGCCGCGATGGCCGCCGCACATGTCGCGACCGCGACCGAAAATTTCATGGCGCTCGAATACCATTCCGCCGATGTCGACTGGTGGGACGATATCGTCACCGGCCTTCCCAAGCCGCTGGTGACAAATGGCTTCATCACTGTTTCGGATAAGCCGGGCCTGGGGATCGACGACGTCGTCGACGAGGTGATCTCGCAGCATCTGCAGCCGGGCGTCGCCGGCATCTGGCAGCCGACGGATCACTGGGATGATGAGTATTCCTGGGATCGCACCTGGAGTTGAGGCTGATGGAACTGAGATGAAGATCACCGACCTGCGCTGTGCCGTTATCGGCAGACACCCGATCGTCCGCATCGTCACCGACGAGGGCCTCTATGGCCTGGGCGAAGTCGAATTCACCAAGACCTATCTCAAGCCCTTTGTGCTGCATTTTCGTGAGGCGCTGATCGGCGAGGACCCGACCGACGTCGAAAGAGTGATGCTGAAGATCCGCCAGCGTGGCTCCTTCAAGCCGTATGGCGCGGCGGTGAGCGCGATCGAGCATGCGCTGTGGGATATCGCCGGCAAGGCTGCGGGCGTGCCGGCCTATAAACTGCTCGGCGGCAAGGTGCGGGACAAGGTGCGCGTCTACAACGGCTCGGTCCGCCAGAAACGCACCGGCGACCGGCCGGAGGATTACGCCGCTGACGTCAAATGGATGATGGAGCAGCCGCAGAACTTCTTCATGATCAAGCAAGGAATTTCTTTCCATTCCAACATGAAGGACACCATCGAGGGTTTCCACTACGGCGTGACGCAGAAGAAGGCCGGCTATCACGGTGCCATGGATCAGGGCGTGATCAGCGAGCGTGGGTTCAACCATATGCTCGACTGCGTGATCGCAATGAAGGAAGTGCTGGGCGACAAGGTCAGCCTGGCGCTCGACTGCGGCCCGGGCTGGATGCTGCCGGATGCGATCAAATTCGCTCGCGCGGTCGAGAAGTACAATTTGATGTGGCTCGAGGACATGCTGACAGGCGACTACGTGCCGTGGGTCAACCCGCAGGCCTATCGGGAACTGACAACCTCGACCTCGACGCCAATCCACACCGGTGAGCAGATCTACCTCAGGCACAATTTCAAGGAACTGATCGAGACGCAGGCGGTCCGCGTCATTGGCCCCGACCCGGCCGATATCGGCGGCATGGCCGAGCTCAAATGGGTCGCCGAGCACGCCTACATGCATTCGATCCTGATGGCACCGCACGGCACCGCCAACGGCCTGCTCGGCCTCGGCGCACTGATCAATGTCTGCGCCACGCTGCCGGCAAACTACGTCGCCTTCGAATATCCGACGGCTTCGGACCCCTGGTGGGAGGATCTGGTCATCGGCCTGCCGCCGCAGATCGTCAAGGACAGCATGGTGGATCTGCTGGAAGCGCCGGGGCTGGGGCTCGACATCGACGCCGAAGGAGCCAGGAAATATCTCATGGAAGAGGATGCGGGCTTTTTCGACTGAACCTCTCTCCACCTGCCGTGCCTATCTTGTCGGTCGCCAGGAACAGGGCCCGTCGAAGCCGCAGGACGATTGTAGGTGGCTGCCGAGTCTTCAAATCCCCGACCCGTCGAGCTCCTCGTCTTCGTCGCCTTCCCAGGGCGAAGGCATCGTGGCCGAGGGCATCGGCATCCAGCACTTCAACTCGGGTTCGGCATATTCGATGATGTGCCCGGGCGAAGAATCCGAGGCGCGCCAGCCTTCGGCGCCGAACTGGTCGCCATGCGACCAGTAGGCAAGGTCGACTTCCGCCGGCCCCTGTTCGGATGCTCGGATCGTCACCAGGATGCGGCTGCCGTCTCTCGGTGCGCTTGCCATCTGGCGCCAGCGGTCTTGCTCGTCCATCATGTTCCTCCTGCCTTGCTGCTGCTCAACTGTCGCCTCGCCGCCGAAAGCGGTCAACCCAAACTTTGCGAGCGCCCGTGGGTGCGATTTGTGCCCGCCACCGCAATACTCGTCGCCGGATCGTTTTTTCTGGCTTCGTGGGCCAACAATTCTCCCCTGCTTGCCAAAAAACCACAATTGCCTCACTTAGTTCATACATCCACCCTCGGCATTAAGAATTGGATCAAGACTGAATGCGCATAGCCTATGTTTTTCTCGGTGCATTTCTTGCACTCGCCCCGTCCGCCTATGCCGAGGTCGCAGCGCCACCCGTCTTGAAGCCGCTGACGCGGCAGGCCCAGGCGGCTGAATTGAGCGCGCAATTTCTGTCGCGATACAGCTACAAGCCGGTTCCCCTCGACGATGCTCTCTCGGCGAGGGTGATGGATCAGTTCATCAAGTCGCTTGATCCCGACCGCATGCTCTTCCTGCAGGCCGACATCGACAAGTTCATGGCTGACCGCAACGAGATCGACGACGCCATCGAGCGGCAGGACCTGAAGATCCCCTTTGCCATCTTCAACGCCTATGAACGGCGCGTCGTCGACCGCATGACCTATGCGCGCAGCCTGCTCAAGCAGGGCTTCGACTTCAGCGGCAAGGAAGATTATGCAGTGCTGCGCGACAAGGCGCCCTGGCCGCAGTCGGAAGCCGAAAGCAACGATCTCTGGCGCAAGCGCGTCAAAAACGATTGGCTGCGGTTGAAGCTCGGCGGCAAGGACGATGCGGCCATTCGCGAGACGCTCGACAAACGCTATGAGAACACGCTCGAGCGCGCTTACAAGTTCAAGAGCGACGACGTCTTCCAGTCCTTCATGGACGCCTATTCGAATTCGATCGACCCGCACACGGATTATTTCGGTGCGACTGCTTCGGCCGATTTCAACGTCTCGATGAAGCTGTCGCTATTCGGCATCGGCGCGGTTCTGCAGGAGCGGGACGATTATACGACGATCCGCGAACTCGTGCCCGGGGGGCCGGCGCAGCTCTCCGGCAAGCTCGCCGTCGGCGACCGCATCACCGGCGTCGGCCAGGGCAAGGACGGGCCGATCAAGGAAGTGGTGGGCACCCGTCTCGATGAGGTCGTGCAGATGATCCGCGGCAAGAAAGGCTCGGTGGTGCGGCTCGACATCCTGCCGGCCGATGCCGGCGCCGACGGCGTGCATCGCGTCGTCAGCCTGGTGCGCGACAAGATCAGCCTCGACAAGCAGGCCGCCAGGAAGACCGTGCTGTCGGTGAAGGCGGGCGAGACCACGCGCAAGATCGGCATCATCACCCTGCCGGTCTTTTATGAGGATTTTGAAGCCAAGAACAAGGGCGACAAGGATTACAAGAGCGCCAGCCGCGATGTCGCCAAGCTTCTCGGCGAACTGAGCGAGGAAAAGGTCGACGGCGTTCTCATCGATCTTCGCAACAATGGCGGCGGTTCGCTTGATGAGGCGATCGATCTCACCGGCCTCTTCATCGGCAAGGGCCCGGTCGTTCAGCAGCGCGCCGGCAACGGCAAGATTGAGGTCAAGAGCGCCGACCTTAAAACGCCTGCCTGGACGGGCCCATTGGGCGTTCTGATCAACCGCGGCTCGGCTTCGGCTTCGGAGATTTTTGCCGCGGCAATCCAGGATTACGGCCGCGGCGTGATCATCGGCGAGCCCAGTTTCGGCAAGGGCACGGTTCAGACGGTCGTCGATCTCGACCAGGTGGTCCACAACAGCAAACCCGAATTCGGCGAGCTGAAGGTGACGATCGCCCAGTTTTTCCGGATCAACGGCGGCACGACGCAGCTGCGCGGCGTTACCCCCGATATCAGCCTGCCGGGACTGTCGGATCTGGCGAACTTCGGCGAGACCAGTTATGACAATGCCCTGCCATGGGCGGAGATCAAGCCGGCGAAATATGCGCCGGAAGGTGATGTTACGGCATTGCTGCCGGCTTTGCAGAGCCGCCATGAAGCGCGGATCAAGGGCGATCAGGATTTCCAGCGTCTGCTGCAGGACATCGCCGATCTGAAGGCGCAGCGCGAGAAGGGCGTCGTTTCCCTGAACGAAGCCGAACGCCGCAAGGAAGCGGCCGCCCGGGAAGCACGGTTCAAGGCGCGCGCCGAAGCCGGCGATGGCGACGATCTTGCCGGCGACGACGGCCTGCAGGCGGATGAGCGCAGCCTGAGCGCCGATATCGCCATGGAAAATGCCCGCAAGAAGGCGAAGGACGTCCTGCTCGACGAGGCCGCCGCCATTGTCGGGGACGAGGCGGATTTGCAGGGCGGCGCTGTAGAGGCAGCCACGAAGCCGTCGGGAAAGGCGGAGCAGAAATAGGCGGCGCCGATAAACTGCACTATGTCGTTTGGAATGCCCTAACCGTTGATGATGCGAGATGTCCGTTTAACGACAGTTCGAATCCGCTCAACTGCAAGTCATTCTAAGGGGGCTGGAACTGGAAGCGGAAGCTTTATCAACTCGATCGATCTGCCAATCCCGGCCGCGCGGTGGTATCGTTTGCTTCATACTGTTTTCTCTTCCAGTATTCTGACGGGCCGGTCCCACTGGATGAGGACGACGCAGCCGGTTTCGCTCCAGACCGAGTGCTCGGTGCCGGGCCCGTTGACGATGTAGCTGCCGCGGCCGTAATCGCCCGCTTCATCCGATTGCACGCCGTCGAGCACGAGAATTGTTTCGAGCCCATCATGCCGGTGGCGGGGAACGCCGGCGCCGGCTTCATATTTCAGCAGCGCTACTCCTGGCTGATCACCCTCAAAGGGTCGGATCCAGTGGATCGTCACCTGATCGCGGAAGGGGCCGAACTCGAGATCCTTCCAGCCACCTGAGGTCAGCAATTCGCGGGTTGTTTCAGGCATGGGCGATGCTTTCCAATATGGCGTCGACATGAGCCGTCCAGCCGACGATTGCACCCTGGGCGCGGATCATGGCGATGGCTGCGGCCTTGAACTCCGGAAAATAGCTTTCCGTGGCCTCCTCGGCGAGCAGGCATTCATAGCCGCGGTCGTTGGCCTCACGCATGGTGGTCTGCACGCAGACTTCGGTCGTCACGCCTGCGAAAACCAGCTGTTTGATACCTTTCTGCTGCAGCACTTCGCCGAGCTTGGTCGCATAGAAGGCGCCCTTGCCCGGTTTTTCGATGACGACCTCGCCTTTGACCGGAGCAAGCTCCGGCAGAATTGCTGTGCCGGGCTCGCCGGAGATCAGGATGCGGCCCATGGGGCCTTCGTCGCCGATCCTGAGTGTCGGATTGCCGCGGTCGCGTTTCGCCGGCGGCAGATCCGAAAGATCGGGCCGATGGCATTCCATCGTGTGAATGACCGGCAGCCCGGCATAACGAAAGCCCTGGATGAGTCGTTTGACATCGGGCACGATCCTGGTGATGCGGCTGACATCATTGCCGAGGCTGGCGCCGAAGCCGCCGGGCTCGGCGAAATCACGCTGCATGTCGATGACGATCAGGGCGAGCTGGTCGTGCTTCACCGGAAAGGCGAAGGGTTCTGCCTTGATCTCCGCCATCAGTGATGCCCCGCCATATGGGCGCCGATCACGCCGATGTCGGCTGAGCGGGCCGGCGTTTCGTAGACCAGCCTACCTTCGGAAATCACCATGATGCGATCGGACATCTCCAGCAGCTCGTCGAGGTCCTCGGAGAGCAGCAACACGGCAGCGCCAGCATTGCGCGCTTTCATGATGCGGGCGCGGATTTCGGCGACGGCCGAGAAATCCAGGCCGAAGCACGGGTTCGAGACGATGAGCAGATCCACCTTGCCGGTGAGTTCACGGGCAAGCACGGCGCGCTGCACATTGCCGCCGGAAAGTGCCGCGATCGGCGAGGCAGACGAGGCTGTCTTCACCTTGAAATCGAAAATCAGCGCCGCGGCGCGCTTCCTCATCTTGCCCTTGTTCAGCCAGATCGCGTCCTTTCCATCTGCCTTGAGGTCAAACGTTCGAAAGGCGAGATTTTCGCTGACCGTCATGCGCGGCGCACAGGCATTCTGCAGCGGCTCCTCGGGAATAAAACGGACATTGTTCTTGCGCGTCTCGGGCCGTGTCGCGCGGTAGGCGTCGCCGTTGACGATAACGCGGCCGGTCTCCGTTGGGCGCTGGCCGGCGAGGATTTCGGTCAATTCCTTCTGGCCATTTCCTGATATCCCGGCGATGCCGACGATCTCGCCGGCGTGAACCATGAGCTCGTCGATTTCGATGGTCTTGAGACCCGAGCGGTCAGGCGCCTTGACCTGCTCGACCTTGAGGACCGGCTTGACGCTCTGCGGGGTGGGAACGCGGCTGTCGAGCTCGGCGAGCTTGACGTCGCCGATCATCATCGTCGCCATCTCGGCCGTGGAGACTTCCCCGACTTTTCCAGAGCCGACAAGCTTGCCGCGCCGCAGAATCGATACGGCATTGGCAAACTTCGTCACCTCATGGAACTTGTGGGAGATCATCAGCACGGTCAGTTCGCCGCGCTCCGTCATCCCGCGCACGAGGCCGAGCATCTCGTCGGCTTCTGCGGGCGTCAGCACCGAGGTCGGCTCGTCGAGGACCAGAAAGGAGCGGCCGAGATAGAGCTGCTTGACGATCTCGAGCTTCTGTTTCTCGCCGGCGGCCAGTTCGCTGACCGGGCGATCCAGCGGAATCTGAAAGGGCATGCGCTCCATGAAGGCGGCGAGATCCTTCCGCTCCTTCGCCCAGTTGATGACAGCAGGGACTTCGGCGCGGCTGATGACGAGGTTTTCGGCACCCGTCAGCGACGGGACCAGCGTGAAGTGCTGATAGACCATGCCGAGGCCATAGGTCGCCGCGTCCCTGGGCGATGCGATCGCCACTTCGCGACCATCGATGGAGAGCGAGCCCGCTGTCGCGTGATAGAAACCCATGATGCATTTGACGAGCGTCGACTTGCCGGCGCCGTTCTCGCCGAGCAGCGCATGGAAACTACCGGCTGGCACCTTGATCGAGACATGGTCAAGCGCGGTGAAGCTGCCGAAGCGCATTGTCATGTCTATCGTATCGATGCCGACGGCCTTGCCGGCCTGCGGAAGGGGCGTGTCGCGGATCGTGCTCATGGCAGCTGGCTCACGAGCGTTGCGGAATTGGAGACGGAGCCGAAGACGCCCCCCTGCATCTTCACCATCTTGATGGCAGCGAGATGATTGCCGTAATCGGTCGCGCCGCAGCAGTCCTCCAGCAGCAGGCATTCGAAGCCGCGGTCGTTCGCCTCGCGCATCGTGGTTGAAACGCAGACGTCGGTGGTGATCCCGGTGAGGATGATGTTCTCGATGCGCTTCTGGTTGAGGATCAGCTCCAGGTCGGTGGCGCAAAACGAGCCCTTGCCGGGCTTATCGATGATCGTCTCGCCTTCGATCGGGTAGAGTTCAGGAATGATGTCCCACCCGGGTTCGCCGCGTGTGAGGATGCGTCCGCACGGGCCAGGATCGCCGATGCCTGCGCCAATGCGCTGTGAACGCCAGCGCTTGTTGGCCGGCAGGTCGGCGAGATCGGGGCGATGACCCTCGCGGGTGTGGATGATGTGATAGCCCTTGGCGCGCATGGCGGCCAGCACGCGCTTGATCGGTTCGATCGGCGCCTGAACCAGCGACAGATCGTAACCCATGTGATCGACATAACCGCCCTTGCCGCAGAAATCGGTCTGCATGTCGATGATGATGAGGGCCGTATTGTCCGGGCGCAGTGCGCCGTTATAGGGCCAGGGATAGGGATCGGCGTCGATATAATGTCCTTTGGTCTCAACCATGGCGTCCATCGTCTTCTTCTCCTATTCACCCGGAAGTTTGAATGTTTTGCTGCCGCGGTTCGACCGTTTCGATCCGTTCAATGCGCCGCGGTTGGACATCAGTTGCTCCCGCCTCACTTCGTCAGCGAGAGCGCCCCCGGCGCACCGGCAAGCGAACGTGTCGGTGAGGAGGTCGCGATCATGATGGCGAGGGTGAGCACGTAGGGCGCGGCATAGAAGAGATAATAGCCCTGGGTGACGCCGATCGATTGCAACGCCGGCCCGAGCGCACCGGCGCCGCCGAATAGCAGCGCGGCGAGGAAGCAACCGATTGGGTTCCAGCGGGCGAAGATGACGAGTGCGACGGCCATCAGGCCTTGGCCCGAAGAAATGCCCTCGTTCCACGATCCGGGATAATACAGCGATAGGTAGGCGCCGCCGATCGCCGCCAGCGACCCGCCGACGGCAGTGGCCAGCAGGCGGACCCGATCCGGATTGATGCCCATGGCGCGCGCCGCATCCGTGCTGTCACCGACGACGCGCAGGATGAGGCCCAGCCGCGTATTCCGGAAGGCCCACCAGAGGGTGAAGGCCAGCAGGGCCCCCAGGATGAAGAGAACATTGATGTTCAGCGCTGCCTGGATCTGCGGCAGGCTCGACCAGAAACCGAAGGGAATCGACGGCAGATGCGGCGCTGCAGGCTGAATGAAGGACTTGCCGAGGAAGAAGGCGAGGCCCAAGCCGAACTGCATCATGGCGATGCCGATCGCGATGTCGTTCACCTTCGGCCATTTGCAGATCCAGCCGTGAACGAGACCGAAGATGGCGCCGGTCGCCATGGCGGCGAGCACGCCGAGCCAGGGCGAGTTGGTCATGACGGCTACGGCGTAGGCCGTCATCGCACCGAAGACGAGCGTCCCTTCCAGGCCGAGATTGATGCGGCCGGAGCGCTCGGTGATCGTCTCGCCGAGGCTGACGAAGATGAAGGGGGTGGATACGCGGATGGCGCCCGCCAGGATCGCGAGCGGCACGCCCCAGATGCCGATGCCCGTCTCTTCCATCAGAGGCTCCTTTTCCAGAGGTCGGGATTGAAGATCTTGAAGCGCCCGTAGAAGGTCTCGCAGAAGAGGATGATGATGAAGAGCGTACCCTGCAGCACCAGCACCGTGGCATCGGGCAGGCCCATGCGGCGCTGGATGAGGCCGCCAGAAGCATCGATGCCCCCGAGCAGGATCGCGACCGGGATGATCGCCAGCGGATTGTGGCGGGCGAGGAAGGCGACGAGGATGCCGGTATAGCCATAACCCGCGGCGAGCGAGGCATTGGCGCTCCCCTGGACGGCCACGACCTCGATCATGCCGGCAAGACCTGCGAAGCTGCCGGCGATCGCGGAAAAGCCTGCGATCAGCCTGCCGACCGGCAGACCTTGGATCTGGGCGGCGCGCACATTGCCGCCGGCGATGCGTGCCGCAAAACCGAAGCTCGTCACCTCGATCAATATCCAGGAGAGGATGCAGGCGAGCATGCCGATCACGAGGCCCCAATGCACATCCATGCCGGGAATGTTGCCGAGCATGTATTCGGGCGGCAGCGGCTTGGTCGAGGGCTTGTTGAGACTGGCCGGATCGCGTAGCGGCCCCTCGACGAACTGGTTCATCAGGGCGATGGCGATATAGGAGAGCAGCAGCGAAGAAATGGTTTCGTTGACGCCGCGGTAATGGCGCAGGAAGCCGGCAAAGCCGATCCAGATGCCGCCGACGACCATGGCGGCAATCGCCATCAGAACAAGAGCGGGAAACACGGGGGCCGCGCCGACAAGCGGCATGGCCATGGCTGCGGCGGCAACGCCGCCCAGCACGACCGCTCCTTCCCCGCCGATGATGACGAGGCCGAGGCGGGCGGGCAGGGCGACGCAGAGTGCCGTCAGGAGAAGGGGTGCGGCACGGCTTAAGCTGTTCTGCACCGAAAACCAGCTGCCGAAGCCGCCGGTATACATGAGCTGGAAGAGCATGGCCGGCGATTTGCCGATCGCCAGGATGAAGAGGGAGAAGAGCCCGAGCCCGATCAGGATGGCCGCAAGGCCGATGACCACAGGTTCGGCCCTGCGTGCGATCCATTCGAGCAGGGGGCGCAGCGCGGCTGGGTCGTCGGAAGCGACTGATATTGCGGGATCATTGGCCTGAACGGTCATGGCGCTTCTCCCTCACGCGGTTTACGCCGTGGACCCGACGACACCCTCGACCAGATAGTTCATGCTTTCGAGCTCGATCGCGTCTTCCGCGTAGCTCTTGTCGGCCGCGACGACGGTGTTGCCCTTGTTATCCTTCAGCGGCCCCTTAAAGACCGAGAAGCCGCCCTTCATCATTTCGGCATGCGTCGCCTCGAATGCCTTGCGGCCCGCCTCGGAAACGCCGGGGCCGAGCGCACTCATCTTGACGAAACCGTCCTTCAGGCCGCCACGCACGAAATTGCCGAGCTCTTCGCCGGCCTGCGCCTTCTTGACGAAGTCGCCATAGACATTGCCCCAGGCCCATTCAGCGCCCGTGAGGTATTTCTCCGGCGCAAGCGGGCTCTGATTGGCGTGGTAGCCGCAGACGAAGGCGCCGCGGCCGGCGGCGGTTTCCACGACCACCTTTGGACTGTCGACATGGCAGGTGATGACGTCCGCGCCCTGATCGACCAGCGCGTTGGTGGCTTCCGCCTCCTTGACCGCAAGCGACCATTCGCCGGTGAAAATTACCTGGCAGGTAATGGTCGGATCGACTGCGCGTGCGCCGAGGAGGAAGGCATTGATGTTCTGCAGCACCTGTGGGATCGGCTTGGCCGCGACGAAGCCGATCTTCTTGCTCTTCGTCGCATGGCCGGCAGCGATGCCATTCAGATACTGCCCCTGGAAAATATAACCGAAATAGGAGCCGGTATTGGCGGGGTGCTTGCCCTCCTGCCAAAGCCCGCCGCAATGGCGGAACTGGATATCGGGATGTTTGGCGGCCATGGCCAGCATATGCGGATCGAAATAGCCGAAGGAGGTCGGGAAGAGCAGGGTGGCGCCATCGAGATTGATCATCGATTCCATCGTCTTCTGAACGTCCACCGTCTCGGGCACGTTCTCTTCCTCGACGACAGTGACGCCGGGCACCGCCTTGACGGCGGCAGCACCCTCTGCATGCGCCTGGTTGTAGCCATAGTCATCCTTGGGACCGACATAGACGAAGCCGACGGTCAGGGCCGTCTGCGCGAGCGCGCGGGAGGAGAGGAGACCGGGCGCCGCGCCGACGAGAGTGGCGGCGGCGGAAGCCTGAAGAAAATGACGTCGTTTCATGGAAAGGAGTCTGGTCATCGGAATGCTCCCCTGACGGCGGTTTTGCCGTTTTCGATTGGTTACAGAAAAGTGTATGCAATGGTCATGCCAGATTTTATTATGTTGATTTCACGAGTGAAATTGTCACGGCTGCGGCCAACATCCAAGAAGTGCATGCAATTTCATCTTGAAATTAGATGAAAAAATATGCATAGCCTATAAAATCGTCCGACATCTCGGTCTTTGGGTCGGAAGTGCTGGGAATCCGATGGTGCAGAATACATTTTTGCTAGACAAATCAATCGTGTATACTGATGTTTGACTTTGCCAGCTTGAGCGGGCATGTGTATGCAATCATAAAAATGTAGAATCATTCCTTGAAGCAAATCAGGCGCAGAGAAATCATCAGAGCGGGGACGACCGTCGAGCAGATGGTGCGGGCGATCGCGGACATGATCGTGACTGGACAGATGCTGCCGGGCGAGAAGCTTGATGAGGTCTCGCTGGCTGCTCGTTTCGAAGTCTCGCGCACACCGGTGCGCGAGGCGCTCCGTGAACTCGGGGCGATGGGGCTTGTCGACCGGGAGCCGAACCGCAGCGCCGTCGTCACCACCGTGACCGAAACCTATCTGCATTCGATGTTCGAGGCGATGGCGGAACTTGAAGCGATCTGCGCCAAGCTCTCGGCCGAGCGTATGACAGTCGACGAGCGGCGCACGCTGGAGTTGGAGCATAAGGCCTCAATGGGGCTCGTGCATGCCGGCGCGGAAGAGGAGTATTCGGCGCATAACACGGAGTTCCACACCCGCCTTTATCGCGGGGCGCATAATGATCACATCTTTGAGATGGTGACGCAGACACGGGCACGGCTCGCCCCATTTCGGCGGGCGCAGTTTCGGCTGCCCGGTCGCTTGGCAAGGTCCTACGAGGAACACGGTCGGATCGTGATGGCCGTCATGCGAGCGGATGGCATCGCTGCCGCACAGGCAGCTTATTCCCACGTGGTGATGGTCAGCGATGCGAGCGCGGTGTTTGCAACAACCGGAGAGCCGAGCGCGCGAGGCACCTGAAATCTTGCAGATCGTCTGCGACAAGGGGACAGCGATGGCCGCCGCAACTGCAGCGGCTGGCCTTTGTCCATAACGCAGCGAACTTCTTGTTCGCGATCGTCCTCAGGCGTCGAAGCAAAAATTATAGCAAATGCGATATCGTCTCGACCCCGCCTTGTCATGAAATCCTGCGGTGGCCGAACCGCCTTGAAGCACTTCGTGCCTCAAGGCCCGCAAGTATCGCCAGCAGGATTTTTTTGAGACGATGCTTCATGCTTTTTTCATTTGATCTGAGACGTAGGCGCGCCAGCCCCCCAATTCCGTGATTTCGCGCGCGCCTTCGATGGCATGAGCCTCGCAGAGAAAACCGGGAATCTGGGAACCGTCATCGAGCGTTACCTTGCCGATGCCGAGCGGGGCCGGGATGTTCTGGACAAAGCGCCCGAAAGCCTCCGGAGTGACTTTCCACACCTCGACTTCGAGACCCTTGCCGTCAAAACCGGGTTCACGGATCAGGCCTGGCTTCGGCGGGACGGTGCCCGGCAGAACGAAGAGGCGGTAATCCGGTGCAGTACGGCAGGATTTGATGCGCCTGCCGCCCGGTCGCGTCAATTCGTGGTTGAGAGGCATGCCGCTCAGATGCGCCCCGACGACGACAATTGGCACCAAGCCGTCATCTTCCGACGGCACGCGGATCGCCTCGGGGATTGCCGAGAGGCGGTCCTTGCCCATGCCGGCGTTCGCGGCACGGTGCATGGCATCGGCGAAGGGGCCGAGAGCGTCATCGGTAAAGGCCGGACCAATCAGAGTCACGCCGGCCGGGAGATGACCGTCGGCGTCGAAGCCGACTGGAACGGCGATCGCGGCGCAGCCGAGAAGATTGGCGAAGTTGGTGTACCGTCCGAAATGGCCGTTTTTCACAATCGGATCCGCCATCATCTCGTCGACCGTGTAGGTGGTCGGCGAGGTCGGCAGCATCAGGATATCAGCCTTTTCCCATTCCTTCACGGTCTTCTGACGCAGCGCCTCGAGCTTGTATCTGCCTTCGAAAGCGGCAACGGCGTCATAGGCTTTCGCGCCCTCGATAATGGTGCGAACCGTCGGATCGAAGTCCGGGCCATTCGTGGCCAGAAAATCCTTCACCGCCGCCAGCCGCTCGGCGACCCAGGGACCGTTGTAGAGCAGCTCTGCTGCCTGCCGAAATGGTGCATAGTCGAAGGGAACGATGGTGGCACCGAGCGCGCGCGCCCTTTCGATCGCGGCGTCATAGAGAGCTTCGACTTGCCTGTTGCCGAAGAATTCCCGCTCGGCTCCGTCGAGCACACCGATCCGCAGACCGGAGGCTGGCAGGCTGGCCGGAACCGCCTTGCGCGAGAAGGGATCGGCGGCATCGTAACCTTCCATCACCTTGCGGATCGCGACGCCGTCGCCGACCGTCGGGGCAAAGATGGTGACGACATCGACGCTGCGGCAGGCCGGCACGACCCCGACATTTGGCACCAGCCCCGGAGTCGGTTTGATGCCGACGAGATTGTTGAAAGCCGCCGGCACGCGACCGGAGCCGGCCGTGTCAGTGCCAAGCGCGAAGCTTGCCAGGCCCGAGGCGACGGCAACCGCCGAGCCGGAACTCGAGCCGCCCGACACATAGTTCTTGTCGAAGACCGAGCGTGGGGCTCCGTAGGGCGAGCGCGTGCCGTTAAGACCGGTGGCGAACTGGTCGAGATTGGTCTTGCCGATGACGATCGCGCCTGCAGCCCGCAGCCTCGCGACGACGGTTGCGTCCGTCTCCGGCCGGTAGGAAAAGGCAGGGCAGGCGGCTGTCGTCGGCAGTCCCGCCACGTCAATATTGTCTTTCACCGCGAAGGGAATGCCCCAAAGCGGCAGGCTGTTGGGATCAGGCGCCCGTTCCATCAGAGCTCGTGCCTCGGCCCGCATGGCTTCATCAGGCGCCGGCGTGATGAAGATAGCGGGATCCGTCGCGTCATTGCGACGGGCAATGACGATCTCGATAATATCGAGCGGGCTTTTGCCTGCCTCATAGGCTGCGCGAAGGCTGGTCAGATCAAGAATGGTCGGCAGCATGGGTCAGCACTCCTCCAGAACAACAATGATATCGCCCGCTTTGACGTTTCGTCCGGGCCCGGCGCGCAGATCGCGGACACGGCCTGGCGCATGTGCGGTGACGTTGATTTCCAATTTCATGGATTCGATGATGGCAAGCGTGTCGCCGGCCGCAACCGGTGCGCCCGGCTCGACCAGCAGTTTCCAGATATTGCCGGGAACGGCGCTTGCAACGCCGAAGCAGCCTTCAGGGATGTCTCCAGCCGGGCTTTCGCCGGTGCCTTCGTCGGTAACGAAGCTGTCGAGACCGGCCTCCTTCCAGCGCTGGCGTTCGGCGTCGAAGGCGGCCTGCTGGCGTGCCTTGAAGGCCGCGATCGAGGCGGCATTCGCCTGCAATTCCTGCTCATAGGCGGCGTAGGAAAATTCCGTCTCCTCGATCTTGACGGGATAACCGCCATGCGGAAAGGCGCTGCGGGCTTCCGCCAATTCCTGATGGCTGACCGGGAAGAAGCGGATCTGATCGAAAAAGTCGAGCAGCCACGGCTTGCCCTTGGCAAAGACCGGCGTCTGGCGCCAGGTATTCCAGACTTGGATGGTGCGCCCGAAGAGCTGGTAGCCGCCGGGTCCTTCCATGCCGTAGATGCACATATAGGCCCCGCCGATGCCGACGGCATTTTCAGGCGTCCAGGTGCGGGCGGGATTGTACTTCGTCGTTACCAGCCGATGGCGCGGATCGACCGGGGTCGCCACCGGTGCGCCGAGATAGACGTCGCCGAGGCCGAGCACGAGGTAGCTCGCATCGAAGACGACGTCGCGCACGGCCTGTTCGTCTGCCAGCCCGTTGATGCGGCGGATGAACTCGATGTTATCAGGGCACCAAGGCGCATTCGGCCGCACGAGTTCCTGATATTTGCGCATCGCAAGTTCCGCGTCCGGGTCGTTCCAGGAAAGCGGCAGATGCACGATGCGGCTCGGCACGGTGACGTCCTGGGCCGCCGGCAGGCTCGCTTCGATTTCGGCCAGCAGGCCGAGCAGGCGCTTGCGGGTTACCGTCGTGCCGTCATAATGGATCTGCAGCGAGCGGATGCCGGGCGTGAGATCGACGATGCCGGGCAGACGGGCCTGCGAGACGGCCTTCATGAGCAGATGCACCCTCAGCCGCAGGGCGATATCGAGCGTCATCGGCCCGTATTCGACCAACAGGTTGTCATCGCCCTGGCGGCGATAAACGACGGAGACAGGCCCGTTGTCACGTTTACCGACGATAGGCGAGCCGGCATCCTGTTTCGCCCGATGCACCGCCGGGCCGGCGATGGGATCTTCGGACCGAGCGACGGGATGAAAGCGGATGCGATCACCCGGCTTGAACTGGCCCATCTTCCATTGTTCGTCTCGGGCGATCACCGCCGGGCAGACAAAGCCGCCGAGGCTCGGGCCGTCAGGCCCCAGAATGATCGGCATGTCGCCGGTGAAATCGATCGCACCGATTGCATAGGCATTGTCATGCAGGTTGGAGGGATGAAGGCCAGCCTCGCCGCCATCGCTGCGCGCCCATTTCGGCGCGGGACCGATCAGCCGAACGCCGGTGCGGGCGCTGTTGAAATGCACCTCGTAGCTGGTCGAAAACAACATCTCGATATCGCCGTCCTGAAAGAAATCAGGCGCGCCATGCGGGCCGTAGACGACGCCAACCTGCCATTCGCGCGTCAGCTCTGCCGGCTCCGTCGCCGGCTTCGGCACTTCGGCCGCCGCCTGGCGGGCAAGATGTAGCACATGCCCGGTTTTCAGCGTGCCGGTGGCATTGCCGCCGAACTGGCCGAGACCGAAAGTGGCACGCGAGCCGAGCACGACGGGGGCGGCAAAGCCGCCTCCTACGGCAAGGTAAGCCCGCTGCCCCGGTCCATCGATGCTGCCGATTGCGAGGATCTGGCCGGCGCGGATAGTCACCGCCTTGCCATGCGGCAGATTCACGCCGTCGATGCTCATCGCCATCCTGGCGCCGGCAAGGGCAACCGTCGTATCGGTATGGAATTTCAGCATCGGGCCGGAAACCGTCAGCTCCAGGGCTGCGACCTTGTCGCCATTGCCGACGAGACGGTTGGCGTGGCGGAAGGAACGCTCATCCATCGGACCGCTCGGCGGCACGCCGACATGCCAGAGGCCAAGCCGGCCCGGCAATTCCTGAATGCTCGATTGCGCGCCCGGCGCAATCACCTCGATGACATCGGGGACGAAGGAAAAATCACGTAGCGCCGTCGTCGCCACCTTGCCGCTCGCCAGAAGCTCGGAGCTGGCGATGGCCCTGAGATAGTCGAGATTGGTTTCGATGCCCGATATCGATGTTTCGCCAAGTGCCGCCTTCAGCTTTTCGATCGCCGCCGTTCGGTCCTCGGCTGACACGATCACCTTGGCGAGCATCGGATCGTAGAAGGGCGTGACCTCCGTGCCGGTCTCGATCCAGCCGTCGATGCGCCCATCTTGCGGGAAGGACACCTCCGTCAGCAGGCCGGCGCTCGGGCGGAAATCTGCATGCGGCATCTCGGCATAGACACGCACTTCAATCGCCGCTCCCTTCGGCTGCAGGGCCTCGGCGCCCGAGAGCACGTCCTCGCCGGCCGCCTGACGGATCATCCATTCGACGAGATCGATGCCGAACACAGCTTCGGTGACGGGATGTTCGACCTGCAGGCGGGTGTTGACCTCAAGGAAGTAGAATTCATCGCGCTGGGGATCGTAGATGAATTCCACGGTGCCGGCGGACTCGTAGGAGACCACGGCACCAAGATCGACGGCCGACTTATGCAGGCGGGCGCGGGTCGCGGCCGAAAGTCCGGGGGCCGGGGTCTCCTCGACCACCTTCTGGTTCCGCCGCTGCAGCGAGCAATCGCGCTCGCCGAGCGCGATGACCTTGCCTTGGCCGTTGCCGAAGATCTGCACTTCGACATGCCGTGCCTCGGCCACGAAACGCTCGATATAGACGCGTGCATCGCCGAAGCTTGCCCGCGCCGTACGCTGCACGCTTTCGAAGGACGCCTTCAGGCTTTCGGCATCGGCACAGAGCTGCATGCCGATGCCGCCGCCGCCGGCCGTGCTTTTCAGCATCACGGGATAGCCGATTTCTTCGGCCGCAGCGAGCGCTTCATCGGCGCTCGAAAGCAGGCTCGTGCCGGGCAACAGCGGCACGCCGCTCGCATTGGCGAGTTCGCGGGCCGTATGCTTCAGGCCAAAGGCAGAGAGGTGCTCGGGCCGGGGGCCGATGAAGGTGATGCCTTCGGCGGCAAGGCGCTCGGCAAAACCGATATTTTCCGACAGGAAGCCGTAGCCCGGATGCACTGCCTCGGCCCCCGTCGCCTTGCAGGCGGCAATGACGGCGTCGACATTCAAATAGCTTTCGCTGGCCGGCGCCGGCCCGAGACGGATCGCCTCATCCGCCATCATAGCGGGCTTGGCGAAGCGGTCGGCATCGGAATAGACCGCGACGGAGGCAATGCCCATCCGTCGCAGCGTCTTGATAACCCGCACGGCGATTTCGCCCCGGTTGGCGATCAGGACTTTCTTGAACATGCTCAGTCCTCGCCGTCCCAGATCAGCACCCGGATCGGCGTCGGATCGAAGCCGTTACAGGGGTTGTTGATCTGCGGGCAATTGGAGATGACGCAGAGCACGTCAATTTCCGCGACGAGTTCGACATAGTCGCCAGGCGCCGAAATACCGTCGACGATGGTCATCTCGCCATTCGGCTTGATCGGCACGTTCATGAAGAAATTGATGTTGGGCACGATGTCGCGCTTGCCCATGCCGTGTTTGCTGACCTCGAGGACGAAGTTGTCGCGGCAGGCATGCAGGTATTTCGTGCCATGGCCGAAGCGCACCGTATTGCTCTCGCAGGAACAGGCGCCGGCAGACGTGTCATGGCGGCCGCAGCTGTCAGCCGTCATGGTCAGCATAACATTGCCTTCATTCGATATGATCTTCGTGCCGATGCCGATATAGGCAGCGCCCTGCATGCGCATCGTATCCTGATTGGAATAGCGCTCGGCGAAATCGTCGGCACGATAGAAGAGCGTGTCGATCGCCTGCTGGCCAAGACTGTCCTCGATGCGGATGGTCTGGCCCTTGCGCACGACGCCGGACCATGGGGCTTCGGCCGGAATGAAATGATCCTGCACAGCATTCTGAACAGTACGGGCAGGAGAGGTCTGGATGAAATCGGACATCGTCTTCTCCTCAGGCCTGCATCAGGGCGTTGTTCTCGAAACCGCGCACGGCTTCGGCCGTTGCCGCGCGGCAAAGATCATCGGCAGCCGGGACTGCCGCCTTGTAGCGGGTGATGACGACGGGCTTCGGCTGATAGGTTGAATCGGGATCGAGCGGATGCGGGCAGGTGGAAAAGCCGACCAGCATGTCCATCTCGGCGCGCAGTTCGACGTAATCGCCGCTGTTAGAGCGCTTGCCCTGCCAGCCGAAACCACCGGCCTCGGCCAGGCGGACGGGTGCGAAGAGGTTGAGGATGCCGGGTATATCGCGCCTGTCGAGGCCGAGCTTGACGGCGATGAGGATCAGGTTGTCGCGGGTGTTGCGCGTTTTTTCGCCGGGATATTTCGCGGCGTTCGACGCCGCCGTCGAGCCGCCCATCAGGCAGTCATGGGCGCCGGAACTGTCCTCGATTATCGAGAACATGACGCGGCCCATGTCGGAAAAGATCACACGCCCTTTGCCGAGCGCCGTCGTCCACTGGATCTTGGCGGTGTCGACGAGATTGATCCGCTCGCTCGCATCCTCGGCATTCCAGGCGATGAGCGCCACGGTGGAATTGCCCTCGCCCTGGTCGATGCGGATCGCCTCGTCACGCAAGAGTTTTGTCGACCAGTACCAGCCTCCGGGGATGGTCTCCTGATGGATGATCGCGGCGGCTTCGATGGCCGGTGCCGGCAGCGGGCTTGGACCGGGCAGGGCCTTGGGCGCAAATTCCAGCCCCTTTTTCTGGTGCTCCTCGTAACGCGCGCGATTGGCGGCAATTTCTTCGGGCGAGCGTCTCACATGCATCATAGCGTCTCTCCTGATGGTGCCAGGTCGTCCCGGCTGCGCCCCAGGGAAGCGACCGGGCCGTCCCGGTCGGGGCTGAAGATCGATGGCTGCCCGGCAAGGCGCGGCGGCCAGATGGCAATATCCTTGGTGATGGTGGCGCCGTAACGCTCCTTCTCCTCCGGCCGGTCGCGGCGGCGTTCGAAGGCGACGACGCGGCTTGCGAGCGTGAAGGCCTCGCGCATGTCATGGGTAACCATGACGACGGTCATCTGCGTTTCATGCCAGAGTCGCTTCATCAGCGTGTGGATTTCGGCGCGAATACCGGGATCGAGCGCGCCGAAGGGTTCATCGAGCAGCAGCACCTTCGGCTTCATGATGAGCGCCTGGGCGAGCGCCAGGCGCTGCTGCATGCCGCCGGAAAGCTGCGCCGGATATTTGTTCTCCGAACCGGCGAGTCCGACCTCGGCAATCAACTGGCGCGCTTCTTCGATCGCATTGCGGCGTGCGGCGCCGAAGAGCCTGGCCTTGTAATGCGCCGCGGAAAATTCCTTGCCGAGCAGCACGTTGCCGAGCACCGTCAGGTGCGGAAAGACGGAATAGCGCTGGAAGACGACGCCGCGGTCCGGGCCTGGTTCCGACGGCAGAGGCTCGCCGTCGAGCAGGATCTTGCCCTTTGTCGGCTGCTCCTGTCCGAGCAGCATCCGCAGGAAGGTGGTCTTGCCGCAGCCGGAGGGTCCGACAAGGGCGACGAAGGCACGCGAGGCGACAGTCAGCGACACATTTTCGAGCACGATCTGGTCGCCATATTCCTTCCAGACCCTTTCGATCTTCAACTCGCTCATGCCTGCTTCTCCAGCTCCGACCAGGGGAAGACGGCGATGCGCAGGCGATCGAGCAGGGCATTCATGACCACGGCAAGCAGGGTAATCCAGACGACATAGGGGAAGATGATATCCATCGACAGGTAGCGGCGGACGAGGAAGATGCGGTAACCGAGACCCGAATCCGACGAGATCGCTTCGGCTGCGATCAGGAACAGCCAGGCCGGGCCGAGCTGCAGTCTGAGGCAGGTGATCAGCCGCGGCAGGATTTGCGGCAGCACGACACGCAGTCCGATCTGCCAGGAGGAGCCGCCGAGCGTCTCGGCCTTGACGATCTGTTCGCGCGGCAATTCCAGCGCCTTCAGCGCCAGATCGCGGATCATCGTCGGCGCGACGCCGATGACGATGAGGGCGATCTTCGACGTCTCGCCAAGTCCCATGACGATGAGGAGGATCGGCAGCAGCGCCAGCGGCGGCACCATGGAAATTACGGCGATGAAAGGAGCGAGCAGCGCCCTGAGATAGGGCAGCATGCCGATCAGCATGCCGATAACGAGCGCCACCGCAGTCGAAATGCCGAGGCCGGAGAGCAGGCGGATGAGGCTCGCGCCCGTGTCCGACCAGAGCAGAAATTCACCGGTACGCGGGTCGGCGACGAAGGCCAGACGGTTGATCGCGTCGGCAAATCCGGCAAGGCTCGGCAGAAGCTTGTCATTGGCGTTATCAGCCAGTCGCGCGGCCGAGCCGAAGGCATAGGCAAGGGCGAGCAGCACGAAGGGCAGCATCGTCAAGGCGAACTGGGCGCCCCGGCTCGGCCTCGTGTTGATCCAACGCATGGGAAATGCTCCGCTGATAAAGGGGAGGGAGCGCGGGCAGACCGCGCCCCCGTTGCGATCAGAGCGAACCGTCGGCGGCGGCCTTCATATAGGCCTCGGTGAAGCGCAGCTTCACGTTGCCAGTATCGCCCAGCACCTTGCCATCAGGCATTTCGATGCCGATAACGTCGGCGGATGGCGCGCCATTGCCGAGCAGTCCCTTCTCGAAGAGGAAGTTGCGCACCAGATCCATGGTCTTCGGCAGATTGGGCGAAGCGGTGAAGGCAACGGCATCGGCCGGCTGGTCGAAGAGCTTGGTGGCGGCAAGCTGGGCTTCGAAGCCGGCGAGATCGGTGCCCGACGCCGAGCCCATGGCTTCGCGGGCGGCCTTGCCCTCGGCGCTGTCTGCCCTCAGCAGAGCTGCCGTCTCATACCAGATGCCGGCAAGCGCCTTGCCGAAGTTCGGATTGTCTTTCAGCACGCTGCTATTGGCGACCATCAGATCGATGATTTCGCCCGGCACTTGCGAGCTGTCGAAAACCTTCTTGGCCGAGGGATCTTCGAGGATGGTGGAAACCAGCGGATTCCAGGTGACGACGGCTGTGACATCAGGTGTCTTGTAGGCGGCGACCATGTCGGCATCCGATGTGTTGACCACCTTCACGTCGCGCTCCGCCAGCTTGATGCTTTCGAGCGCGCGGGCGAGCAGATAGTGCGAGACGGAGAACTCGACGAGGTTGACGTTCTGGCCCTTGATATCGGCAAGGCTCGCCTTGTCCTTCAGGATCACGGCGTCATTGCCGTTCGAAAAGTCGCCGACGATCACGGCTGTCGTATCGACGCCACCGGCGGCCGGGATCGACAGGCCGTCCATGTTGGTCAGCGTCACGGCATCGAAGGCGCCGGCCGTGTACTGGTTCATCGATTCCACATAGTCGTTGAACTGGGTGACCTCGATCTTGATGCCGTATTTGTCGGCCCATTTCTTGACGATGCCGTGGTCGGCCGCGTAGCCCCAGGGCATCCAGCCGACATAGATTGACCAGGCCACCTTGAATTCGCTCTTCTGTTCTGCCTCTGCGACGGAAGCAGGCCCAAGCATCAGCGATACCGCCAGCGCTGTGGTCGAAACAATCTTCGAAAAAGTCTGCATTGAAATTCCCCTTCTGCTTTTCTTCAAAAGGGATCGGCAAAGACCATCGTGCCACCAATCCCTTGGCTTACGAGGTCTCCCGGGCTTTTGTCCCGCCGTGCACCCGGCGGGATTTCTCCTCCGCCGGTGGTGGCTCTCGGACCAGTCGCGCTTCAGAAAAGCGCCGGAACCCTAGCCACCAACTCAGCACGTCCTTTGCAAGAGGTGTGCCAGCTTGTAACTCCTTGATTTTTCTAGCCCCCGTTCCTTGGTTGCCTATTACTGTGTACACTTTGCGGCATTTGCTAAATTTTTGAGCAGTGATAGCGAAGTCATCCGAGCGGCGGCACCGTGTCTGTCCTTGGCTAGGCCGGAGCGGGTTTTTGCTTGCATCGATTACATTCGGGCAGCCCTACATTTGCATAAGCCTCGGTAATGGTTGAGATTTACTGTGGGTTCATCCTTGACGATACATTTTTTGGAAGCCTTCCAATTGCCTTGGAAGTGACCCAACTTGCTTTTTTACAGTCGCAGGAATATTTTTATTCGGTCGGTCAATACATCATCCAACCAGTACTATCTGCGGTGGAGCTATGCCCGAGTTTCACGGAAAGAACCGCCTTGCGGCTATACTGCTGATCTTCCTGACGGCATTGGTCTTTCTCGGGCTTGAACAGCCCGCTGTCGCCGCCTCCGGTGACCAAGATGGCCGGCGGGTTGCATTAATCGTCGGCAACTCCGTTTATAAGACGCTGCCCTCATTGCCCAATCCTGCAAACGATGTCCAGGAAGTCGCCAACACACTGCGCAAGGCCGGTTTCGACGTGACGATCGGCATCAATGTCGACCGCATCGGACTTGAGAACACGGTGCGCAGCTTCCTTCGTTCGGCCAATAATGCAGAAGCCGGTCTCATCTATTATTCCGGCCACGGTATCCAGGTCGGCGGACAGAATTTCCTCGTGCCGGTCGATGCCACGTTGGAAACGCCCTATGACGTCGAGACGCAGACCATGCCGCTCGACCTCATCCTGAACCATCTCAAGCAGAATTCGCGCGTGCAGCTGATCTTTCTCGATGCCTGCCGCAACAACCCGTTCAATGCGCAGAAATTCTGGATGGCGGAAAAGCTGGAACCGGTCGGCGCGACGCGCGGTCTGGCCCGCATCGACAGCGATCTCGGCAGCCTGATCGCCTTCTCGACGGAGCCGGGCCAGGTGGCGCTCGACGGCGAGGGGGCGCTCAGCCCCTATTCCGAATCCTTCATCAAGCGCGCCAGCGAGCCGAACAAGGAAATCCGCCAAGTCCTGACCGATGTGCGCCGCGACGTGATCGCCATGACCAATGGCAAGCAGGTCCCCTGGGAAAATTCCTCGCTGATGGACAGCTTCTATTTCATCCCGGCCCCGCCGCCGCCGAGCGTCGAACCGATGCAGCAGGTGAGCGTGCCGGAGGGGGCGGCCGCGACCAGGCTGCCGATCGCCCCGCCGCATGACGAAACCGGCTCGGCGCTGCTCGTTACGCTGAACCAGCTTCCCCAGACCGGCAAGCTCAGTTTCGACGGCAAGCCGGTGGAGCAGGGCGCAAAGATGCCGGCCGCGGCGCTGACGGCGCTGAGCTATGATTCATCGGGCGTTGCCGCCGGAACGGTCGGCCTGATCGGCTATACGGTCAGCGATCCCTACGGTCAGGCGACGCAGGGCGTCGTCGCCATCACCGTTTCGGCCGACGCCGGCGCCAAGCTCGCCCAGCTCGAACAGCAAAAGCAGGCGCGGCTTGCCGATGCCGGCGCCTATCTGAAAGCGCTGCCGCGCGACGTCGACACGACGATCGGCGTCGGTCCCGTCGAAGCCCGTCTGCCTGAAGTACCGGCATCGGCCGCGGAGATGACCTTCAAGGTCGCGGCCCTGCCCGACAAGGGGACACTGCGGGCCGGCGACCGGGTGATCGGCCCCGGCCACATGCTTGAAGCCGCCGATATTCTGGCACTTTCCTACGAGCCACAGATCGGCACCGAAAACCAGCCTTTCGCCCTGACGCTGCAGGCCGCCAACGACGACCTGCCGGCCGCCACCGTCACCTTCAAGCCGACGCTTGACGCCTGCGATAGCGCAGCCGCCGCACCGCTCGACCTGCAGGGGGTCACCGCGGGCAAGCTGCCGAACGAAATCGATCCGGCCGTCGCGCTACCTGCCTGCGATGATGCGGTGAAGGCCTATCCCGCGGTGGCCCGCTTCGTCTATCAGCTCGGTCGCGCCCAGCTTGCAAACCGCGACGCCAAGGCAGCCTTTGCGACGATCAAGAAGGCGATGGATGCCGGCCATATCAGGGCGATTTCCGAACTCGCCTCGCTCTATCTCGTCGGAGCCTCCGTCCCGGCAAATCTCGGCAAATCGAGCGAGATCGCCGCGATCGGCGCGAAGAAGGGGGACCCCTACGCGCTCTATGCCTATGGCAAAAGCTTGTTTTATGGACGCGGTGTGAAAGCCGACACCGAGGAAGGCCTGAAGCTTATGCTCCAGGCAGCCGACCTCGGCCACACCTATGCAATGAACGAACTGGGCTACATCTTCTCGAACGGCGTCAACGTCCCAGCCGATATGGAACGCGGCATTCGCTTTTACGAGTCAGGGCTCAAGCGAGACGACATCTATTCGATGAACAGCCTCGGGATGATCTATCGCGCCGGCAAAGGCGTGCCACAGGACCTCGAGAAGGCGCTGGAGCTTTTCAAGCAGGCGGCGGATGGCGGCCAGCCTTATGCCCCGCGGAACATCGGCCTTATGTATAGAGACGGTCAAGGGGTGCCCAAAGACGAGGCTGCAGCCCTCTCCTGGCTGGAAATGGGCGCCGAGCGCGGCGATTATTGGAGCGCGTTCGAGCGGGCCAAGATGGCCAAGGCCGAGGGCTCGGATGCCGACAGCCTGGTGACCGCCGCTCACTATTTCGCTCTTGCAAGCGCGCTCAACCGCCCCGGAACCGGCGACCCCAAAAAGCAGTCCGACAAGGAGCTCGCATCCTTGGCGGAGCCTGCCAAAAAGAAGGCCGCAGAAGCGTTTTCGGCCGAATTGACTGCACAGGAACTGAAGGCTCTGCCGAAGACGAAGTCCCTCAACGAGAAGCTGACGCTTCTTGCGAAGGCGACCTGGGCAAAGCGAAATCCGCGATATGATCTTTTTTAAACGGTGATCCGGGGGCGCCTGACATGACCAGCAAAGTCTTCATCCGTGTACTGCTCTGCTCGACCTTCATTTCAGGCTCTGGCGTCGTGCTGCAGGGCTGTATCTTTGATCCGGGCGGTAGGACGCTCTTCGCCACCGAGGAGCCCGCGCAGCCGGCCCGCAAAAAGACGCCGACCGTGAAAAGGGTCGTCGCAAAAAGCAATGACCAGGAGTCGACTTTCGCTCGATCGGACAGGAGCTCCAGCAACTCAGGCAGCAGCTCGTCCGGAATGGGCGGTGGCTCCAGCAGTGATAGTTCCGGCAGTGACTCCGGCGGCAGCGATCCTGGCGGCGGCCCTACCGGCGGGTGGAATTCGGATCGGTGTCTGAAGACGGATATTCGTCGCCTCGGCACATCTCCTGCCGGCATCCCGATCTATGCATTCCGCTACATCTGGGGCGGGCCGCTCTTTGTCGGCACGATGGCGCAGGACCTTCTGCTGATCAGACCGGATGCCGTGCATCAGGGTGCAACCGGATACTACACGGTGGACTACGCCAAGCTCGACATCAGAATGATTTCGATACCCGATGAGCTTTCGCTGGCTTCACCAGCGGCAGCCGCTGCAGTCGCAGCACTTTCGGTGGACGCTGCAAAAACGCAGCCATCGATCAGACTTCCGGATTTTGTCTTCTAAGAGGTTCATGGCACTCTGATCCAAACACCCGTGCCAGGCGCAACGCTTGTTGCGTCTGGCCTCAAGATCAGCGCCCTGATCCAGCCTTAGCCATCCAACCCCCTGAAGCGTACCGGCTGGTAGCCGCGCAGCAGCAGGATTCCCAGCGAATAGGTGTTGCGGCAGACGCGGCCCTTGCAGGCATTCGGCGTCGCCTCCATCACCTCCACCTTGCGGTCCTCGGTGAAGCGCATGAACAGCATCACATGCGAACCCGGCCGGTTCAGCGCGTCGCCGGGCTGCAGCGACCAGGGATCGGCGAGCCGCCTGGTAATGCTCGGGATCGCCCGCGTCGAGACATGCATCTTCAGCCCCCAGGCTTCGCTGACGAAACCGGAGCAGTCGACGCCGAGAATATTGGATTGCGGCGCGCTCTTGGTGCAGACGTTGCCGGCCGTCTGGCCGTCGACGACACCCTCGGTGAAGTCCTCGAGCGGCGTCTTGCAGCCCCAGCAATAGGGCACGCCCTTCACCGTCTGGCCGCGTTTGCCGAACAGGTAGAATGGCCGGCGCAGGCGGTTCATGTTGAGGCAAGCCGGTCCCGGGTCCTTGCCATAGGCCGCCGGCGTCACCAGCCAGTTCAGCGTCTCGAAGCCGATCGCCCGCTCGATGACGTCGCCGCGCGATTTCGGCAGGATGGCGACCTTAGGTCCCTTTCCGGGTTTGGCCGCAATTGCCGGCTTGGCCGGCCTGGCGACGGCAAGCTTGCGGCCCGGCTCGCGCCCCTCGAGTTTCAGCACCTGCGCCCGGCTTTCCTGCGAGCGCAGAAACAGCACGTCGCCGCGCGGGCCGATCGCCACGAAGCGCCTGGAAAAAACCGTGCCGGGTTCGATCGGCAGGTCGTAGACGCGCTCCAGCACGCCGTTCGGCGTGAAGCGCACCACCAGCATGCCCGTCCGTTCCGGCCGGTCGGCAGGCACGAGCTCGACCAGCGCATAGGGTCTGCCCGTCGTGTCGATGTCGAGCAGTTCGACGGTGCCGATGCGGTTTTCCCCGGTGAGCTGAAGGGAGAGGAAATTCTCCTCCGAGCTCGCGCGCCGCAGCAGGATCTCCGCCTTGTCGTTTGCCGCCGAGACTTCTGCAACGATATCGCCGAGCCCGCGGCTCGGCACGTATTGGACTACCGGCGGGCGGGCTGGCGGCCGGCTGGTGCTGCGGCCGATCTCCTCGATGATGCTGTTCAGCGGCCCGGGCGGCACCGATCCCATCGAGGCGAAGACCGAGCGGGTATAATCGTCGGCATCGCCGCCGTCGATGGCGCGAAGGGTCTGCGAGCGGCCATCGGCGCCGGTGGCGCGCTCGAGCGGCACGATCCCGTCGGACCAGAGGTAGAGTTCGTTATGGACGACGGCGAGATCCTCCGGCGCTGTATTCTCCGGCAGCGGCAGGATCTCGGGATCGGCCTGCGAGCGTTCGCCGTCGACGGCGAGCACGCGGCCATTGTTCTGGTCGAGGATGTAGACGGTGCCGTCGTCGCCGACGGTGATCGCCGCCGGTCCGGACGCCTCGACCTCCTCATTAGCGGAAATGATGCCGACCGAACGGGCGCCGTCGCCGCCCGGAAGCTCGATCATCACAGTGTCTTTGGCGAGGACAGGCCAGGCGATTGCGATCGCTGCGGCCATCAGAATATGCGAGCTGAAACTGCGCATTGCCGTGAACCCCGAAACAGGATCATTTTAGCCATGGGGGCCTCAATCTGAAGCCTGTTCACAATTAGAGAGCGAGAGAATGATGTCGTCGGAAAACCGTTCACAACTTTCGGCATCATGCCCCAAGTCCTTAAAATGTTAGGATAGAAGCGGCTCGTCAGCAAGGCGTTGCTTTCCAAACGATTTGGAGATCGGCGTCGGCAATAGTACAAGTTTATCGTCTTGAAGTTTTACTGGCAGGGAAGCCTATGCTGGACTGGAACGGTGACGAACTGGCGCTCGATGTCAGCCTGCTGGAGCAGGTGCGCGCGGCAAGGATCGGGTTTTCCGATCGCGTCTGCGCCGCCTCGGCCAGCAAGGATGAGAAACATCTGGCGCAGTTGCGCTCGGAGCCCACCTATCTGATGGCGGAATTTCTCTATTCGATGAAGGTCTTCGGCATCAACACGGCTGAAGATGTGGAGCGCTTCGCCGATCTGCACAATGATTATGTCGTGTCGCTCACCCGCGATCCGGCCAAGCTGCAGCGCCTCGGCCTTTCGCAGGATCGCGCGCTCGCCTCGATGTTCACCGCCGACACCAAGCCGCGGCTGATCCAGAACTGGGCTGAAAAATCAGGCGCCATCGACCAGTCCAATCTCGCCCGTTTCCTGGTCGCCGTCATGTCGAGCGAGACCTGCCGTAAAACCCTGATCGATTTCGAGACGGCCGGCTTCATGCAGCGCAAACGCTCGCCCTATGGCACGATGGTGGTCTGGTCGACCGGCAGGATCGAGGAAATCTTCGGCGAAATGCTGCGCAATCTCCGGCTCAGCCTGCAGCAGCTGAAGATACTCTGACCTCTCTCCAGCCGATTTCAACCCTCCCAATCGATTGGCGCCGAGCGCCGTTGCCTTCCATCCGGCCTCTCCCTATTGTCGTTCCAGTGCAATTCCAGCAAAAGTGTGCAGCGGTTTTGCGCTCGGAATTGCGTGAAAACACAGAGATAGAGCAATTCCGTGATTCGAAGAAAAACGGAATTTCTCTAGTCGCGCGATGGCGCCCCCTTGGACGGATGTGACGACGATGAAGAAATCCCGGCTCATAAGCTTGTCGATCGGCATGGCTCTGACGCTTGCGACGCCAGGCCTCGGGTTTGCCGGGCCGGTCGAGGATGCGCTGGCGGCGCGAAACCCGACGCTTGCGGCGCTGCGCCAGCACGATGAAAAGGCCTTTGCCGCCGCCGTTGCTATCATCGCCGACCATGAACGCGCCGAGGGGCTCACACCCGGCCAGAGCAAGCTGCCGGAGACGACCTCGCCCGGCCGCGACATGGGCTCGGGCTCCGGCAAGGAATTCACGTCGGACAATCCGGATATTCTCTGGCTCTACAATTCCTCTCCGGAAGGAATGAGCGACCTAATCTCGATTCTGAAATCCGCCGGCCAGAAGCCGAAGAACTAACGCCCTCCCTCCAGTCCAGTCCGACTATAAACGGACGCCGGATATTTTCGGCCGCGAGTCTTGTCGCGTCTCTGCCTTGGCGCAATCTTCCCGGCTCCAAATAATTTGTAACCCTCCCTCAAGCAAGACAGCCAAAACCATCCCAATTTCGCCGGTCAGTGCTATTCTCATCTTCAGCACAGTGTGAGATTGTTCGAAGGGGGAGGTTCCGATGCTCAGCCGCAAAGCCATCCTAGCCGCAGCCACGTGTCTTTCGCTTTTTTCGCCGATCCCCGAGGTCGGGGCGCAGAACGAACGCACGCTGACGGAAGCGCCGGCTCAGAGCGGGCCCGTCAGCATCACCTTCGACCGCGCCGAGGCGAAATATGCCATCGGCGAAGTCGTCGGCCTCTTCATCCAGTCGACTGAGAACGCCTATGTCACGGTGCTGAACGTCTCGCCGAACGGCTCCGTCACCAAGCTCTTCCCGAACAAGTATCAGACCGATGCCCTCGTTGCCGCCGGCAAGCGCGTGCAGGTGCCGGATCCGGCAAGCGGCGCCAGGCTGCAGGTGTCCGGCCCGGTCGGGCAGGAGCAGATCAAGGTCTTCTATTCCTCCAAGCCGCTGACGATCTTCGCCGATCTCGGCAGCAGCGGCAGCGGCATGTTCCGCTCGATCGACGGCGGCATGGATGCCGTCTCCCGCAGCCTCGAAGAAGCCCGCAGCCTCGGCACCAAGATCAGCAGCAAGACGCTGACGCTGACCACCGTCGACAGCACGGCGGCCCTGCCGCCCTCCGCGGTGCCCCCCGTCGCCGCCGTTCCCACCGCAAAACCCGCGCCGGTCGAACAGGCGGCAAAGCCGCCCGTTGCACCGAAACCGCCGGCCGCTCCCAAACCGAAACCGGCCGTCAAACCCGATGTCGCCAAAAAGCCTGAGGTGATCGAAAAGCCGAAGCCGGCGCCCAAACCCGTCGAACAGGCGACCACACAGCCGCCGAAGAAATACAAGATCGTCACCAATCTGGCGCCCGGCCAGGAGCTCGCCGCCGACGAGCTGCAGCTGATCGGCCCCGCCGACACCACCGCCTCCACCCGCCCCAACCAATATAAACAACCGAGCCAATATCAGCAGCCGTACAAGCAGCCGGCCCAGTCTGCCCAGACCAATATGCCGAAACTGCCGATGCCGCAGATCAAGATGCCGCAATTCAAGCTTCCCGGCGGTTTCAGCATCAAGATGCCGCCGTTGAGCTTCGGCCGTTCGGCCGAACCCGGCCAGGCCGGAGAGGAGATCGAGGTTGCCAATGCCGATACGCCGGCCTGCAACGCCCTGCTCGACAAGCTGAACACCGCCGTTGCCGCCAAGGACATCACCGCTGCCGCTTCCGAGGCCGATGCCATCGCCGTCAGCGCCGAATGCGGCCAGTTTCAGGTGAATGCCCAGCGCCGCGTCGCAGCCCTGAGGCTTGCCGCCGCTCAGGAGATGATGGCGGCCGACAAGCCGGTCGCCGAGTATGAGCCGCTGCTCGTCGCCGCCGACAGCCCGCAGGTGCTCTGGCAGGCCTCCGCCACGCTCGGCGAGATCTATTTCTCCGCCCGCCGCTTTGCCGATGCCGCCGCCGATTACCAGCAGGCGATCGAAATCATCAAGAACGAGACCCGCACGCCGAAGGCGCCGCCGGCCGATACGATCTCCGATCTCATCCAGCGCGCCGCCCAGGCCCGGATTCTTGCCGCCAACCCGACTAGTGACAACCCGCAGGGCAGCTTCGTGCCGGCCGAGAAGGATCACCGCAGCGGCGTGCTCGGCGGCATCTATTCGGAAAATGTGCGCGGCATCGTGCCGGTCTCCATCCCGGTGCCGATCACCTTCGATTTCGACAAGTCGACCTTCACCTCGATCGGCACCGAAGCCGCTGAGGAATTGCTGGAAGCGCTGAAGGAGCAGAAGCCCGGCCGCATCATCCTCATCGGCCATACGGATCGCAAGGGCGGCGACGATTATAATCAGAAGCTTTCCGAGCGCCGCGCCCAGGCCGTTGCCGATTTCCTGAAAAACCACGGCATCGACGCCACGATCGATGCCGAAGGCCGCGGCGCCTCCGAGCCGGTTGACGTGACCGCCACCGCCAACCTCACCGAAGACGATATCGACGCGCTCAACCGACGCGTCGAATGGCGCCGCGAATAGAGGGGGCGAGGGGGAACCGGCCATGTCCACATTCGCTCCCATGGCCGCCGCACTCGCCCTTCTTGCCCTGGCGGGCACCGATGGCCTTGCCAGGACGATCGAAGCTCCCGAGCGCGGCACGGTCAGAGCCGTTCTGATCGGCATCGATCTCTATCGCAATGTCCCGCCGCTGCACGGCGCCGTCGCCGATGCCGAGGATCTTTCCCTGTCGCTGCGCTCGCTCGGCGTTGATGACATGACGCTCTTGAAGAACGGCGCTGCCGACCGCCAGGGCATCTTCGATGCGATCGGCGCCGTCACGGAAAGGGCAGGCGAGGGCGATCTCGTCGTGCTCGGCATTGCCGGCCATGGATCGAGCGAGCCGGAGCGCGTCAAGGGCTCCAAACCGAGCGGCCGCGACGAAGTCTATGTGCTGGCCGGCTTCGATACGAGGCTGCCGGGATCGCGCGAGCGCATCTTCGGCGACGAATTCAAGGCGCTGATCCACAAGCTGGAGGAAAAAGGCGCCGAGGTGCTGTTCATCGCCGATACCTGCCATGCCGGCGGCATGACCCGCAATGTGGATCCGCGCGGCGCCGAGATCACCTGGCGCCAGGCGCCGTCCTATACGATCGAGGAGGATGACCTCGCGCCGATTTCGACCACATCAGATGCACTCTCCACCGGCTTCGATTACAAGCGGCTGACCTTCCTGGCCGCCGTCGACGACAACACCAAATCGCCGGAGATCTCGATTCCCGGTATTGCTGAGAAGCGCGGGGCGCTGAGCTATGCCACCGCTCGCGCCTTCGAAGGGGCGGCCGACCGCAACGCCGATGGCGCCGTGACCCGCCGCGAGCTGTTCGAATATGTGCGCCAGTCGGTCTATCAGTTCACCGACCAGCGGCAGAACATCTTCACGCAAAGCTCGCCCGGGGCGGATCTCGACCACGCCGTCGTCTATGCCTATGACACGGCAGGCCCGGCGGAAGCGCAGACATCGAACGTGCCGCCACCGCCGCCCGAGCCAGCCCCGATCACCGTCGCCGCCCTCGGTTCCGAGCCGGTACTGCAGGGTATCGATCCGGCCGTCACGCCGTTCAACTTGACGGATAGCGCCCATGCCGAACTCGTCTTCGATCCGCAAAAACGTGAGGCGATCGCCGGCGGCGATGTCGTCGCCTCCGAAGTCGGCGCCGCCGACATGCCCTTCGTCGTCGACCGGATGGCCGCGCTCGACACGCTGAAGCGGCTGTCGGAGATCAACCCGCAGACCGTGCGGGTGACACCCTCCGACAAGGTCCACCGCGATGGCGAGCGCGTCGGCGTCACGGTTTCCGATCTTGCCGGGCGCAAGCTCGTGCTGTTCGACGTCACCGGCGACGGCACGGTGCAGTTCCTCTATCCCGGCGACAGGGAAGCCGATGCCGACATGTCCGCAACCTTCGATCTCGACCTTTCCGTCGTCGCCCCCTTCGGCACAGACCTGCTCGTCGCCGTCACCGCCGATCAGCCGATGCCTGGTCTGGTCGAGTTCCTGAAACAGAACGACAGGCGGCGCACCGCCGGCAACATCGCCAGACATCTCGGCGAGCTTCTGCCCGAGGGCGCGCGCCTCGGATTTACGGTCCTCTATACCTCCGCCGGAGCCAGGCTATGAGCACGTCGATCAGCAGGGTCCTCAACATTGCGGCCGTCCTTCTGCTTCTGGCCACTCCCGCCCTGGCGCAGCAGGACACGGATTTCGCCGGCGAGGATGGCGGGCGGGTGATCGGCGGCCAGGCGGCGAAGAAAGGCGAATGGCCCTGGCAGGTGAAGATCCTGGCGCCCGATCCCGAGCAGCGCGGCCGCTTCGGCGGCCATTGCGGCGGCTCGCTGATCTCGCCGCGCTGGATCCTGACCGCCGCCCATTGCGTCACCAGCGGCCGTTCGGGCAAGCAGGATCTCTTTGCCCGCGACCTCTTGATCGTCGAGGGAAAGCAGAAGATCGACAAGGTGATCTCGGTCGACGGGCCTGATAAGCCGGGCCTCTCCGTCGAAGACGTGATCATTCACGAGGATTTCGATCGCAAGGTCTTCGCCAACGACATCGCCCTGATCAAGCTCGCCGAACCTGCCGTCTCGAAGCCGGCAATCCTTGCCTCGGTTTCGGATGAGGCCGTGGAAGCCCCCGGCCACACGGCCGTCGTCACCGGCTGGGGGTACACAAAGGCCGATCACGGCTGGGATGACAAATACCTGCCGACCGAACTGCAGGAGGTCGAGCTGCCGCTCGTCTCGCGCGAGGATTGCCGCGCCGCCTACCGCGAAAGCTCGATGCGCATGAACCCGATCGACGAGCGCAATGTCTGCGCCGGTTATGCCGAGGGCGGCAAGGACGCCTGCCAGGGTGACAGTGGCGGACCGCTGGTCGCGCAGCGCCCCGACAAGCGCTGGATCCAGCTCGGCATCGTCAGCTGGGGCGCCGGCTGCGCCGAGGCTGAACATTACGGCGTCTACACCCGCGTCGCCGCCTTCCGCGACTGGATCGCCGAGAAGACCGATGGCGACGTGCCGAACGCGCCCAACACCTCAGGCGCTTCCGCCGGCGACCAGGTGGCGGCGATTGACACCAAGCGCCGTCCTGCGGCGAGCGAGCCGACGGGCGGAACGACGCAGAAACAGGCGCCGGCCGATGAGCTCGAGGCCAACCTTACGATCACCACGCCGCCCGACGCCACGAAGGCGCCTGCGGTAACGACGGAGACTCCGCCCGCCGCTACGCCCGAGGGCAACAAGCCCGAGATTCAGGCGCCAGCCGCCGAGCTGCCGATCACCGTGCGTTCTCCCGGCGACCGCGCGCTGCTGATCGGCATCGACGATTATGAGATGCGCGAGGCGAAGCTGACGGGCTCGGTCGACGATGTGAAGGCGATGCAGCTCTTCCTCGTCAAGACGGTCGGCTACCGTCCCGAACAGATCCATACGCTCACCAATCGCAAGGCCAGCCGCGCGGCGATCCTTGCCGAAATCGACGACTGGCTGGTGCGCCAGTCGCAAGCCGGCAGCCGCGTCTTCCTCTATTTCAGCGGCCAGGGCTCCGAGGAAATGGGCGCCGAGGCGACGACGAGCCCGACACTGGTTGCCGCCGATGCCAAGCTGGTGCGCGAGGGGGGCAAGGTCACCGTCACCAACCAGATCCGCGAGACCGAAATCGCCGCCCGGCTGAACAGCCTCAAGGACCGCCGTGTCACGCTGCTGATCGATGCCTGCCATGTCGGTCCCGGCAGCCGCAGCGCGGTGGCCGCACCCGCCGGCGGCACGGTGCGCTGCCTCGGCCCGGCTTTGGCGTCGCTGCAGCCGCCGAACCGCTCCGGTAAGGAAGCCAAGTTCTCCTTCGGCGGCGAAACGGCGATGGTCTGGTCGGCCGTCAACGCAGGCCAATGGGCGCTGGTCGATACTGAGGCCAAGCCGCCGCTCGGGGTCTTCACCCGCCGCTTCATCGAAGGCGTGCAGGAAGGGGTGGCGCGCGCTTCCGATAAGCCTAATGTCAGCAACGCCGCCCTGCTCGATTATGTCAGGCGCAAATCCGACGAATATTGCCGGGCGCACTCCGAGGACTGCCGCTTCACGCCGGTGCCGCAATTCTACGGCCTGCCGGACGCGCTCGGACGCGATGTCGTCACCGGCGAGGAGGCAAAGACGCCAGTCGCCGCCGTCGAAAACACGTTGAAGACCGACAATGAGGCGGGTGTTGCCGTCGATGTGCTGCCCGGCACCTCGGTCAGCATCGGCGACAAGGTGGCGATGCGCGTCTCCACCAAGAAATCAGGCTATCTGATCCTCGTCGATATCGACGCCGCCGGCAAGCTGACGCAGCTCTATCCGAACAAGCGCTCGATGGGCCTGAAACCGACGGCCAAGGGCGGCGACAACAGGCTCGATCCGGCACGGCCGGTGGTCGTGCCCGATGCCCGCAATCCATATATCGGCTTCGAATATGTGGTCGAGGGGCCGGCCGGCGTCGGCATGGTCGTGGCCATCCTCAGCGACAAGCCGATCGAAGTGCTCGACCTGCCTGACGTGCCGACACCGCTCGTCGGCCAGCGCGCTGCCTTCAACTATGTCTACGACCTCGCCCGCAGCCTCAGGATCGTCGGCGACGACGAGACCGGCGTCCAGGGCAAATGGTCGTTCGATTCCAAATTCTATCGCATCCGCTGAAAGAGGAGCGAATGATGTCGAAATCCATTCTGCTGGCGGGCCTTGCCGCTTCCCTGATGACGCTGGCGCCGGCCCATGCGGGCGACGCCACTGACACCAGGGCCGTGCTTGCCGCCCAGGCCGGGCTTGCCGTCGACCTGATCGACCGCACGCTGGCGAAGGAGGGGGCAGCCAACATCATGGTGTCGCCGGCAAGCCTTGCCGCCGCTCTCGGTCTCGCAGGCCTCGGCGCCTCGGACGCGGGCAAGGCCGCCATCGCCCGGGGGCTGGGTTTCGGCGATGCGGTCAAGGGGCCGGAGAAGGTGCTCGACGAGATGAACCCGAAGACGCCGCCGGCGGCCGATGCGCCGTTGGCTTCAGGCGTTGCGATCGTGTTCGACGACAAGCTGGCGCTCGTTCCCGATGCTCTCTCCATGCTGGCCGGTCACCGCATCAAGCCGTCGATCGAGGATCTCGATCAGCCGAAATCCGTCGAGCATATCAACGGCTGGGTCAGGCAGGCGACACGCGACGCCATTCCGGTGATCCTCGAAACGCCGCCCGGAGGCGGTTTCATCAGCCTCGGGGCGCTCTCCTTCAAGGCCCGCTGGAAAACCGCCTTCGAGGCAGAGAGCCCGGCAGCCCCGTTCCGGCGGCCGGATGGCTCGACGGTCTCCGTGCCGATGATGCATCTTGCCGGCGACGGCCAGAAATTCCGCGTCGACGATCGTTTCGCAGCCGTCGACCTCGCCTATGCAGGTGAAACCTACCGCATGGTGGTGATCGCGGCGCGCTCCGAAAAAGGCGTCGGCGGCGCCGATCTCAAAACCCTTGGCTCCTGGCTTCAGGGTGAGAAATTCGAACCCGCCAAGGGGGAAATCTTCCTGCCCCGCTTTTCCCTCAACGACGGGCGTGATTTGATGCCGATACTCCATGCCATGGGCCTTTCGCCGGATAAGGCGAGCGATGCGGCTTTTCCCGGGTTCACCACGGAAAACATCAGCTTGTCGCGCGTTCTGCAGAAGACGATGATCAAGGTCGATGAAAACGGCACGGAAGCGGCGGCGGCAACGGCCGTGGTGACCGAGCGCAGCATCGATCCGAAACTGGTGCGGGTGAGCGCAGATGCCCGTTTCGCCTTTGCGCTGCGGGATACGAAGACCGGGCTGTTTCTGGCCGCCGGCCTGATCGGCGATCCGCTTCTGGCGGGTGAATGACATGCGCTTTGATGAAGACAAAATGGCAGGGGGACACGTGCATGAGAAGTGATCTGATCGCCCGCTACACGATCGGCGAGCCGGTCTATGAGAACGAGTTCATCGTCTATCCGGCGCAGGACAAGCGGATGGATCGTTCGGTCTTCATCGTCGCGCCTGACGTGGCGCTGAAACTGGACAAGGCCCGCTTCGAGCGGGTCTGGATCTCGGTCAACGAGGCCAAGTCGCTGACGGCGCGGCGCTTCGTCGAAATCGAGGACCTCATCCCGCCGTCGCCGGAAGACGACAACTTCTACATCGTCGAGAAGCGGCCGTCGAAGACGCTGCACCAATATCTCGAGGAAACCGAGATGGTCGCCTATGACCGCGCCATCGAGATCGGCCGCCATATCCTGGAAGGGCTGGCGACGCTGCACGGGGCGGGTTATGCCCACAACGCGCTGACCGACCAGTGCATCTACGTGTCGGAGGATTATTCCGGCCTCTCGGTCAGGATCGGCAACCTGCACCTGATCTCCAAGATCGGCGAGCACATCATCCCGCCCTATGCGCCGGAATTCGGCGCGCCGGAGATCTATGCCAGCGGCACCTTCTCGGCTTCTGCCGCGCTTGACATCTATGCGATGGGCATGATCGCCTACAAGCTCTTCCTGCCGCGGCAGACCTATGCCAGCGTCTTCGACAGCGTCATGGTCTGGGAGGACGAACACCAGCGCGAGCAGAGCTGGAAGAACATCCATCTCGACCCGTCCAACATTTTCCCGCGCCTCGACGTGCTGATCCCCGGTTTTCCCGAGGGACTGGCCAGCCTGGTCGAGAGGATGCTGAGCCGCGACCCGGCCCAGCGGCCGCGCATGGGCGCCGATGCGCTCGGCGAATTCAGCCGCGTGACGACCGGCATCCAGCCGATGGCCTGGGATCCGCGCGGCGGCATGCCGCAACAGCCGGAAGCTCCGAAGCGGAAGAAGTGGACGCTGGCGCATTTCTCGATGTTCGCTGCGCTACTCCTGATCTGCATCGGCGTCGGCGTCGTCACCATCCCTAAGCTGCTGCGCCCGGATCCCAAGCTCGTCGCCGATGTCGGCACCTGGAAGAAGGAGGCCGAAAGCCGCAGGGAGAAAGCCATCGCCGCCAAGGCGCCGGAACGTCCATCGGGCGATGAGGCGAAGCTTTCCTATGATGCCGGCGCCGCCGCGCTGACAGAGGCCAATGCCCTGCTCAAGGACGAGGACTATAAGAAGGCGCTTCCCGGTTACCAGAAGGCCGCCATCAGCCTCGGCAAGTCGCTAATCGCCATCTCGAAAGAAAATGCCGAAAAGGCCAAATCGGCCGCTGCCGCCGCCGGCGGCGACAAGGCGCCGAGTTTTGCCGAGGCCGACAGCAAGATGAAGGCCGCCGCCGAAAGCGCCGCCGCCCAGCAGATGCACGGCGCGGTCGATAATTACGAGGCGGCGAAAACGGCTTACGACGATCTCGCCAAGGCGCTGGCGGCGCTGACGGCAGCCGAAAAGGACGCCACCGCAAAACGCGAAACCGTCACCCGCATCGGCGCCGGCGACAGCCCCGACGTCGCCAAGGCGAGCGGCCTGATGACTGAGGCCAAGGCCAAGGCCGAGCAATGGCTGCTGCCGGCCGCGACCTCGGGCTACGCCGACGCCGCCAAGCTCTTCGCCGCGCTGATATCGGATGTGATGGCCGCCAAGGACGAGGCGACGGCGCTGAGGCAGAAAGTCACTGATCTCCACGCCTCGCTGACGACACGCGCCGGCCCCACAGATCCGACGCTGGCCGGCCTGGCGCCGAAGCTCACCGAGGCCGACGGCCGCTACACCGCTGAAGCCTACAAGCTCGCAATCGCAGCCTATCAGCCGATCCTGACCGATCTCGAAGCGCTGTCGGCGCGCGGCTTCTGCCCGGTTGCGCCGAATGTCGCGTTCGAGACTATCCCGGCCGGCAGCTATTCGCTCGACAATGTCCGGCTGATGACCTCGTCGTTGAAGGAGCTCGGCGGCATGCTCGGCGTCGCCAATGGCGCGGTGAAGGTCGAAAAATCCTTCTGCATGCAGGCGAAAGCGGTCACCCGCGCCGAGATGGCGCAGTATTACACCGCCAACGCAGACCCGGCCTCGGCCCAGGCCTATGCCGGCAATCCCGAGCAGCCGGCCGACGACGTGCCGCTCGCCGAGGCGCAGAACTATACCGCCTGGCTGTCGAAACAGCTGAACGCCCCCGTCCACCTGCCGTCGGCGACGGAATGGATGGCAAGTGCGGTCAAGCTGATGCCGGAGAAACTGCCCGACAATGGCGACATCATCCTGCAATGGAGCGCCACCCCCTGCGAAGCCGGCGGCAACGTCGCCTTCATGGCGCAGGAGGGCTCCACCTTCGTCGTCTGCTCGGATGCATCGGCCGGTGGGATTTTTCGGGTGAGCGCTGAGTTGCGGTGAGCGGGCAGAGGCCTTGAGTCGAATTGTCCCCCGATAGGCGTGGGATTGTTGGGGTTCGGTATCAACAAGGGGTACCGGTTTTGCTCGCGCATCTCAGGCTCGGAGAGCTCCTTGATGCTGTCGGAGCGACTGAACACCATTCACGTCTTCACCTATATTTCGTCTTATGGGCGCGATTGAGCGGTTGGGAGCTCGAAACTTGCTATCCGCCTTTTCATTTGCCAATGGTATTATTCGAAACGTTTAGGAGGCACCGCGATACATTCATCATCGCGAAGATGGCGGCGTCGAAGGGGAATAATATGCTTTCAGTAGAGAGATATTTCTATGCCGATGGCGTCGTTGGCGGCACAATAATATTGTCGTTTGTATTCTTATTTTTGGCTATCGAGGAAGCGCGAGAAATTCTATTTTATATTAGAAATAACTGGAACTTTGACATCGACAGCAATATTGGAGGAAAGATTTATAAGGGAGACCCAACCGACGATCGAGATCTTGTGACAAACAGATTAAGGGTTTTATATGGAAGACCATTCCTTATTGTGGTGTTTTTGGCGTTTCTTATTATTCATATTGCCGTTCTTTTCTCGAAATAAATTTCGTTCTTAGCGAGTGACGATGTTGGCCTTAGGAGCTTGCTGATTAGTCTGGGGTTCTCAGCTAAAGGCAAAAATTGAGCATCCCTACAATCGGCGAATGGTAGCCACCGTCTGTGGAAGGTCCGCAAACCGCTGTTGCCGCGCGTCCCCGCTACGCTCGTATGCTTCAAACCGCCTTCTCACGATAAGCATGAATAGCGCGTGCCAACGCTTCTCCTTTGGCTCGGGCGGCTGCGGTGCGGCCAAACATGACGCCCGCTGCAATGCAATACCAGCCAGAGAACCAAGGTGTGACGAAAAGCAACAGGACAATGGTCGATATTCCTCCGAGTAGGAGACCAAGGGTACCCAAGATCTGCGAAACAAGCAGGGTTGGGATCAAAACCGATAGTCCAGCAACGCCCCACCAGAAGAAAACCACTGCTCCAATCAGATGCATGGCGAGAAGCGGCACTCGCAATGCCAGGCGAAGCGCTGCCAATTCGCTCCGATGGCGATAATACGTGACTTTCTCCCAGAGCTGGCCCATTGCGTTGTCTCCGCTACCGCAGTGTATCAAAACTCGGGTTAACCAATGTCATAGAGCTATTCTCACCGCGACGTCAGCCAAATGCGGGCTCCGTCTGTGAACGCCCCCGTTTTCTTCTCAATTCACGATCCTCCCGTTTAAGCAGCGTCTATCCAAAGATTTCAATTCCAAATTTCTAAATACGCGCGTACATTGAACATGGGGACTGCAGTATCCGTGCGTTGAGGGGTCGGGGAAAATGTGCTGGAATACATCATCAGCATTCACGCCTGTCGGGTTTGCTTTGCGGGGTCCGAAATCTCGCAAGATCGTGTGGACATTGGGCGACGCGGCGCGCCTCCTGATGAACGACTGGCCGTGCGACGACGGCGAGGAATATATGGCTGCCGTCAAAGCCTGCGTCGACGCCATCACCGGCAAAATTGCCCCCGAACAATTCCGCGAAGTGCTTCTGCGTGCGGCCGACGAGGCGGGCATCCGTACTCTGTCGCTCGTTCCGCAGGGAATGGGTGAGCGGCGGCCGGACGTGCCTGCGAGGATGTGAAGATAGTTCTTTCTCAGGGCTTATCGTGATCATTACGCACTGCGACTGATGCGGTCAGCAAGCAAAAGCTCTTCCAGCTTCAGCAATTAGCCCGGATTAATGGATGATCGTCATTGCCAACACGGACTACATCGGGGAGCCGAGCATTCCGGTGAAGCCGTAGGAGCTGGCGTCGCATACCTCAGACTGCCCACACACGGCGGGACCAACGCCCGGGAAATCGAAGAGGACGGCAAGAGCTCAGGTCCGGGTGTGCTGTCAGACCAGCAACGGCATCAGGCAAATATTAAATTCCGCGGTCGATGGCTACGGATTGGATTCGTGCCGGGGGCGTGGCGAATCCGACATCGAAGCTCGACGGCTGGTCCAAGTGCTTGCCGACTGGTGCCCGTCCTGTCCCGGTTACCACCTCATTGTTGCAGCCGCCATGGGCCTTCAAGGTGGGCCTATAAGCCTAGCGCGCCGTTCTTGTTTCCTTCCGATTACGGCTGCGCCATGGACGACACCGCGGTTGTACGCCGAAAGCACGGGCGCGACGAAGATTCGTGTCGTTCCTGATGGCATCTCCAGCGACCTTTTGATCGTGTCGAACTTCCCATTGCAGAAAATTAACAATGCTGTTTTGGGAAAGGATCGTCCGCCGCGCACTTTTCGCGAGAAAGATCTCTGCGTGAAAGGGCTCGCTAGCCCGGGCCGGGCTGATGCCGCAAGTCTTGTTTAATCCCCGCCTAACAACTGCTGCACCACCACCCATAAGTTGCCCTGTGGGAATAATTGTGAATTAAGATCGCGCAGAATTGTTCACTTATTGTTCTTCCGTCATTTTACGGCTAGCATACCGGTGTTGCACGTGCTGCAATGCCACTCTTTGCAATAAAAGGCGAATCAATGGATGCAACATACAATCTGAACGGGAGCTTCAAACCGACACTGAAGCGGTTTGCCGACTTAGACGGCCCAGATTTTTTCCCCACGCCGGCTTGGGCCACACATGCGCTCATGGACAATGAGAAATTTGACGGAAATGTCTGGGAGCCAGCATGCGGTGACGGTTCGATGTCGGAGGTCATTAGAAGCTACGGCAACGATGTCAACGCCTCGGATCTCTTCGATCGCGGGTACGGGGAAGCAGGGATCGATTTTTTGGCCACTGAGCGGATAGCCGATAACATTATAACGAACCCGCCTTACAACGCTGCAGAGGGATTCATAGCCGCCGGGCTACAAAAGTCACGGCACAAATTCGCACTTTTGCTTCGGCTAGCGTTTCTAGAAGGCGCCAACAGACAGCGGACAATCTTTAATGTGACGCCACCGACGCGCGTGTGGATATTCAGCGAGCGGATCACATTCTACCCAGCAGGGAGCGTCAAAAAGGGGTCGGGCACGACGGCTTATGCTTGGTTTGTTTGGGACCGCTCTCATGTTGGCTCAACGGAACTGAAATGGTTGCCCCTCGGGTACAAGGCTAGATTCTCCGCTCAATCCGAAGAAAATCCAATGCTTTTCAAATAGAGGATTCCGGCAGCGGTGACTCTTATTCCGTCTGCCGTTCTCTCGGCCCAGCCGCGCGAGAAAATGCTCGACGCACCGGCGTGATGAACTTTCACGTTACCCACAATCTGTTGCCACATCTGCTCGTTTTTCCGCGTGGCTGACCACTCAAGATCCCGGGAAGAGAGCTGGTAAAAATCTGGAACCTTCTTTTTAATCGCGCTGGTGGGAGCGGTATGCCCTTCAAACGAAGCTGCAATTTTGAGCACGAGTATGCGAGCTTCGGACTCCCTCAGGCGATCATCGGGTCTTCTGCTGAGCCCGCCGAAACTGAATTCTTCACCTCTTTGCCACGCAACGGCAGCCTTTGGAACAGCCAGAACTTTGATCGCTTCGGCGACCTTCGATTGGATGACAGCTTCAGCGTCAATATCACTCGGCAGATATAACGTGACTGTCATTTCAGGATGCTGAAGATAAACGCGCAGGTCGAATACGTCATTGTTCAAGGCATACGACGCGAATTTGAAATGATCGAGATCGTCGTCATCTTCTGACACCTCATTCGTGAAATAGCGAATGGGCCGCCATATTATTGCTTGAGGGGATACATCTGGCCCCAGATGGTGTTTTCTTCGCTTGATCATAATTACGGTTGCAGGTTCGTTACAATAGCGGGGATACAAGCCATTTCATCGCCTGCTGAATTAACTCTCTTAAGCACACCTGGCGTTTTTGTCAGATACCAACGAACTTCAAATGGCGAGCTACCGTTCGGCTCGGGCGCTATAGTTGTTAAAAACTCTATACCCCTTCGGCCATTAAGTGTTCCCACGTAGGCTTTTACTGCTGGCCACATGCTGCCTCGTGCAATGCCTCCCCAGATTTCACCGGAAGCTACCTGAAGCAACGCATCATCGGTAGTTTGTGTGGGTGACTCAACTCTTGAAAATGACACTCTCGATGCACCTCCACTTCCAGGCGAACATTTCTTATCGAGAATTGGAAGTCAACATTGCGCGAAGCTGGCCTTTGTGTTCATTCAAACAATCGCCGTGTTAGTTCTCGAGATCTAATGGCAGCCAGAACACAGACGCAGATCGCTTGCGGAACTACCCAACAAACCAATAAATCGCCATGGGTCAGCGCGAGAGGCTGCTTAACAGCAAGCCGACGGGCAGCTGCTCGCCACGACGAGCAATGCCAGCCACTACCGCCCCGAATACAGCAACCCAAAGCCGCTGGAGCGATTCAAAACGGGGTAAAGCTTGGGGGCGAGGTCACGAGCCCTATCACCAGTCGTCAAGTAAAACCTTGCCAGCGTACTTCTTGCATGACGATTAGCCTGTGCACATCGAGCGTTGGCGCGTCCTTCGCTTCGCGTTCCTCGTATGTGTCACTCCGGGTGACGGCGATTTAGCGGTTGGCAGCAAGATGTTCCGCCATTCGCACCGTAAACTTCGTGAGTGACCGAAGCTTTCTTATCTGCAGAACCTACCACCGCTTGGCGGCTCTTAAGTTCGTTTTCGCCTGTTCAGTTCAAGCTGACTTTATCGCCGATCCACTTAATGAAATACGGGACGGCAGTATAAATTCCGTACTTCTTGGGGGCACCACATCCCTCCCCAAAACTTACCACTCCTAGTAGACGTTGCTCGCTGCCCGTACCTATCGTCGCCGGCCCCCCACTGTCACCAAGGCAAGAGTCAGAAAGACCCGCTGCCGTGCCTGCACACATCATGGTCTCCGTCACGGCACCATTGTACGCATCAATAGCGTTACAAGAGTCGTTGCTTTGTACAGGAAGGTAAACCTTCAGCAAATCCTCACTTTTGCTCTGCGCGCGGAAAGGATCAGTCAGCCCCCATCCGCTAACCTCGATACTTTTTCCCGCAACGCTTTCAAGGACGGAAGCATTCGCAAGTCCGACGCCTGTGAGGCCTTGGGGCGGGTCGATTTTCAATAATGCAATGTCGACCTTAGGCGGCAGGCTGCTGTCGTTATAGGCGTCGTGCACTACAATCTTTACAACTGAAGAGACATCCCCCCCGATGGACAGATTTCGAGTGCCAGAAAGAACAAAAAAATTGTCAGGAGACAGCCCGAGGACACAGTGCGCGGCCGTAAGCACGAAGCCGGAGCCAAGATACGAACCACTGCAAAATTGGGATAGCAATCGATCGTCGCTTCCTGCCGCAACCAAAGCAACCTGCCATTGTTTTTCGCTGCTGGAGACTTTCTCACCCCCGACTATCTTTTGGGAGAGCGTACCAACCTTCTGCCTCTGCTTGGCAGCCAAATACTCCTTAGGTTCAGTCGCCAATGCCTTCAGGGGCTGGAAGAATGTCATCACCATCAACGCTAATGTTGTGGCCTTGGACATACTGCTTAAGCCAGTTTTCAGTCGCCGCAGCGTAGAGGCCATTTCGATATCCCCACAAGTAGTTATACATCTTCCGGTAACTTGGGAGTGCGACGGTCTGCTTCCATTCGTCGCGGATTCGCTGGTTCAGAGAGTCTGGAAAATAGATATATACTTGACCAAACATGTTACCCGTTTTGACGGGATCGTGGCCTATGTGTAGTCCCTGAATGTATCTCGTTACATAATCGAATTCTTGCTCGAATGGCTGGCCTTGGCCAAGATTATTCAGCAATCCGTCTACATACGGACTGTTTCGGTGGTTGGATTGAGTATTCGCGTTAACTCCGAACCCCAAATCATTTGCGTAAGCGATCCAGTAGTCACCAGATCTCTTATTCTCGGCAGATCCGCGATCACCCTTTGAGGCCGAAGCGGACAGGAAATTCAAGCCGAAGGGTTCGAGGGCTTTTGGAGTCACAACTGAAGGTGCGTAGTCGGTGCGGCAAGCGTCAATAAGACCAATTAATAGAGATGTGGGAGCGATCTCGTCGATGGCCCGATCAATTGAAACGCTTTTCGCATCCAAAACCTCACCGTTTACTCCAGCATCTGTACCCGTAATGAACTGCCTGCCGTCCTCGGAGAACCCATGCCCGGAGAAATAGAAAACGGTAAGCGGACGTGCCGTGTTCCTGTAGGCACTCGCGCGGGATCGCGCCTTCAAGTTCAGTATTTCATTGTATAGATCTGCGTGGCTCAGATCCGTCCTAGCTACTACATCGAACCCTTTAGAATATAGAAGATCCGCAATAAGTTTTGCATCTTGCAATGCGGGTGCAATTTTAGCAAGTGCCTTATAGTTTGTATTCCCGACGACCAGTGCGAGTTTATCAGGCGCCTTTTCCGATAGATCTATGCTCGACGATGAAGACGCGAGCGCTAGTCCGGTTGGATCCGTCAAGACTGACCCCAACATGAGACAAACGAAAAAAAACCGGGGGAGGGCTTTCGTCAAAACCGGGATCCCCCTGCAATAGCGTCAAATATTCTGACCGGCGCAACCGAAATTAAGTAAGATCCGTGAGGTCCATCCGTTCCAGGCGGCTGTGACTCCCCATCGACAGCGCCATTATTCCCATTCGGCCCGGGAGTACCCGCACCACAGAAGCTACTTGCAAATCCGCCGGACCCGCCGCGTCCACCCATTCCGGGCTTGCCCGGAGTTCCATTTGGCCCCGCACGCCCGCCAGGGCTTACAAGGACAACTTGTTTCCCGTACTCAATATGAGGGGAAATGAGTATAAAATCTCCGCCGGCCCCCCCGGGACCGCCTTGTCCTCCGGTGCCGCCGCTCCCGCCTTTACCGCCCGGCCCCCCGCTTGCGCCGCCTCTCTTGCAGCCAAGAGGCGAAGAAACCCCCTCTGCTCCAGCCCCCCCGGAGCCGCCGTTGCCACCATCTTGACCAATCCCTCCCGGACCTCCGTTCCCGCCCGGTAAAAAGATGGAGAGCCGCCCCTGACCTTCAATCTTAAATACTAACGCTGAAAGACGGGGTGCAGAAATACCAGGATATCCAGGATTGCCGGGTTCACCCGGCGCTCCATTCTCACCCGGTAAGCCTTGCCCCCGTCCGGGCGCTCCGTCCGCAGCCCGTATCCGATTTGGCGGTGCAAAAGGAGTGGCCGGCACTTGCCAGGTCACGGAAGCGTCTCCTTTCAACACGATCGTGTTCGCTAACAGAGAAAGTCCCGGTCCAGCGCCAGCGTCGTATTGCGGATATTCAAACACAAGCTGGGAGTTTGGTTCAAACACAAGCCTGTCTACAGCTAGTACGGAGCCAGCAAAATATCTCCGACCTTCAACTGTAAACTCGTTGCCTCGCAGCATGAATGCCCTAGCTGATGCGTTAAGGAAATCATAAAGCGCTGCCGCGTCTGTTATTTGTGGCTCTACTGCATCCGGAGCAGGTGACGCCGCCGGCTCCGCCCGAACTTGATCTGGGAGGCACCCAATAAGACAAGCACTTGGATATATTGTTGCTGCAACTGTGAAATAGATACTCCGCAGAGCAGCCGACCAATGTTCCCGTGATAACCGCATGCGCATCCCTTCAATTAGAAAAAATAGACTCCAGCGTCGCGCTCTTGTCTAATATCCTGTTTGTGTCCACGCTGTTCCCAATTCCTGGCACTGCTCCGCGGTCACTTAATTGCCAAAGAACTCCTTTGCTACCTTCGATGTGTTGCGGCTTCTCTGCATCCAGGCTTTTCCTGCTATAATCTGCGATCCAAATCTTATACCCAGACAACTTATCGCCCGCCTTACCAACGCGCGCCTGCCACCAATGAAAGTTTGTGTAAATTATAGGCTTCTTGCCGGTAGCGCCTTGAACTTCCTGAAGCCAAACGGCAGCCTTTTCTGCGATCTGATCGGGAGCAAGTTCCTCCCATCGATCAACGGGCTTTCCGCCGTCACCTCGAACCACCCTTCCGTGATCTATTTTGAAGTCCCACTCCAGGTCGAGACAAGGGGGAAGATCCGACTTCCGAAGCTTCCCAACAGTGTTCGAAAAGTTTTTTGCTTGAGGGATGGCATCGTCCAATGCCGACATGAAGTGATAAGCACCCCGGATAATCGGAATCTTTCCGTTTACAAGCCCGGCTGTCGAATTCCAATTCCTTGCGAACTCACCGTCCTTGTATCGCGATCCCTGGGTGGCCTTGATGTACACGAATGACACTTTCTGATTTGCAGCTTTAGCCCAGTCGATTCTGCCTTGATGGTGAGACACATCGATGCCAAAAACCTGACCGCTTGGGACGTGATCAGGAAAATGGAACATTAACGGTAACGCTCGTTCACCATCGAATTCTGTAAGAGCATATATTGCGAGGTCGCCCCGCGACAGGTCATCTACGAGTAATTCGTCTTCTGCGTGTGCAGTGGCATCGACAAAAAACGCTGTAAACAGCGTGAGTACTAGGCCTAGGCCCAATCTACTATCGACCGGATTTCCCATCGTAAACCTCCACGAAGATCTCTTTTACTTAGAATAAGTTCGCGACCTTGAATACTCGAGCAACTAGCGATGCAGGCACACAGCTACATCCAGTAGTTGCGGCCAAGCGCACGCAATCACCACCGGCGCTTTGTTGCGATAAGTTCACCGTGGGTTCAAAGCCACATCTTGCGTCCGAGTCACCGGACACGCTGCCTCACCACTGTGAGCAAGTACAAGGGTTATCAAGGGTGGCCGACAAAGCGACCTATTCTTGTGCCACTTCGCGTCTGCTGCATATAATGACACAAATAATTTTCAATCGGCGCATCAGGTACTTTATCAGGTATAATACTACCTATTATTGCGGAGTATGTCAAGCTTCTACACGTCGCGTGCTTCAAACGCTCCAAGTCTATTATGTTTAGCGTCGATTCCATTTGGCGGCAGTTTGACAAATCCTTCGGGCTGCGGCGGTGACTTCACCTGAATACTTCGCGAAACACGGTAACCTGAACCTCCGGACGACCTCACGTAGCACCGCTGTATCCATCTGAGGCTTCCTACGTTCGGTGGCATCTATGCATCGGAATTCGCGAAGGATGGTCGCGAGTTCCGGTATGCTGTCACGGTCGAAACTCTCGAAGGTCGGCTCGAGCACGTGTTGCCGGAATGGTCCTACAGGCCTGTGCCGATGTTCCTCATCTACGCCCCGAACCGGCGCTCGACAGCGATGTTGCGGACGGTGATCGATTTCCTGGTGGAACGGTTTGGCTAAGCCGATCGACGTCGACATAGCGACAGGGATGTCGGCACATCGTCCACACGGTGAGACTCTTCTCACCGGATCAAAGCCCGTGATAAAAGCGCTCATGGGCATCAAGAACTATTTGATCGAAGGCAGTTCGGGCACTGGAAAAACGTCTGTCGCTTCCGAACTGGAGCGGCGGGGCTACCATGTTGTCCATGGTGACCGCGTCCTGGCATATGTGGGCGACCCCGAGACAGGCCAGGCACTCGCGGGACCACCCGAAGGCGCCGACCGCATTGCCTGGGGATACGCGCATTGGATCTGGCCTGCCGAAAAGGTCCGAGCCATTGCTGCCGACACCACCCACCCTGTTACTTTCTTCTGTGGCGGCTCGCGCAATTTCCACAAATTCCTGCACCTGTTCGATAAGGTTTTCGTGCTCGACATCGACGTTGAAACTTTGAACCGCCGATTGGATGGGCGGCCCGATGAGCCGGGCTTCGAGCCGGCCGAGCGGGCTCTGGTGCTCCGTTACCACAAGGCCCGGGAGTATCTTCCCGTCGGCATCACTGTCGACACGGCGGGTAGCGTTTCGGGCGTCGTCGACGATATCCTCGCTCAACTCACCTGATGTCTTGAAGCTGAATTGGATGCGAGGCGCTCGATCACTGGTGGAAATGCGCTAGGGCGCGTGAGCGCTGATCGGCAGCATGTCCGTTCGTAGCCACTGGCAGCTTTCAGAGCTGCAAACGGCGTGTCGTCGTGCCTGCAATGCTGGGCGCGAAGCTGCGCGACAGCAATCTGGCCACAGCAGCAGTCGAATAAAGTACGGCTCCGCCGAAACGGAATCGCACAAGGCTAGATTTCGGTGTGCTCTGCCTAAGTTCGTTAAGTAGTTTAGTGGCAACATTTCACATCTACGGAGATTGTTTCTGCAATGGCGCTTTCAGAATTATACGCAAACACCGGCGCAACAGGTTTCACCATCAATTTCTTTATGAACGCAGGACCGCACCCCAGATTGGCGCTACTAGCTGCGCCGTTCTTCTCGACAAATGAAGCCATCAAGGCTCTGACAGACAAAGGATGTGATGTCCGGCTGATCATCCGATTTTCGCCGATCACAACGCCGGAAGCGCTACGGCAGGCCCTTGAGAATCCTCGGGTCAAAACCCGCTATTTCACCGACGCCAAGTTTCACACGAAGCTCTATATCATCGACGATATCGCGATCGTCGGCTCCGCCAACCTCACTGATAGCGGCCTGAAAGCAAATCGGGAGCTTTCTGTCCTACTGAAGCAGGATCGCGATGAGGCCTTCTATGCGCTACCCGGCCTATTTGACGAGCTGTGGAACGACGCAGACGTTTTGAACGAAGAGGTGCTCCGCGAATATGGAAAAGCGTTCAAATCCAAAGAGAAGCCGCAGGATGAGGACGCCTTCGAGAAGTTCATCCACAAATTCGTAAAGCCTGCGGCCCCCAAGAGCATCGTCGTTGGCAGCGAAAAGAAATCGAAAGAGCGCGCCTTCATCCAAGGGTTTCGCAGAAAATATGATGAAATTCTGGTGCCTGCGCACCATGAAATCCTCGGGGCCGCCCAACAGCACGGCTTTGGGCGGCCAGAATATGCCGGTCAGGATCCGCAGATCGAGATGGGAAGGTTCCTCGGGTGGCTACGTCTTACACAAGGCAGCGGCGATGGTTGGCGTGAGACATCGTTGCTCAGCGACTCGAAGAGCCGGGCCTCGCGGATTGCCGAATATGTGCAGCTCTGGCAGTCCACTGACGATACCGTAAAAGGCGATATGTATCACGCTTCGGCAGAGATCGAGAACATCGCGAACATCCGGACTTACCTCTGTGATCCGAACGAGTTGGACCGGCTGAATTTTGACGAACTGTTCCGACACCTCACGGGCTGCCACGCCTTTCTCGAACGCTTGCGCTTTGTTTCGAAGGATATCGGGGAGAACCTGTCCGGCCTTGAACGGCTGCGCATCGATTTCCAGAAGAGAAATACGCTCGAGGCCGTTGTGCGAACCGTTCGTTATCTTCTGGCAGGCTCTGGCGATGCGATTGAGCGTGCCTATGACTGCGTATACGGCAGCTATAAGCTCAACGGCTTCGGTGAAGCTTGTGTAATGGAGTTGCTCGGCTGGGGAGACGCCAAACGTCCTCCGTTCAATAATCGCTCCATTCGCGGCATCCGCTTGTTAGGGTTTGACGTCGAGCACTTGGTCGCTGGTGAGTAGCGAAAACCTATGTGGCTGCTTGCTACACGTAGGTGACAATGCGCCACAACAATATCATGTCCACTTTGAGGAAAGGAAGAAAGCGGACACAATGTCCGAAATGGGCGCGCGAAGCCGCCGAGGCACTTCGGCAGCTGTCGGCCCGCGCCAGACGATCTCTTTTCCGCCGCCGAGGTGCATGACCTCGAATGACCGTTCTAGGGCAGGGAGCTCGGGACGCTTGCGCTTCCTGCGCGAGCGGGTTATACACTGAACCATATGGTTCAGTATTTAGATCCTCCCCTCGATCTCTCGTTCGCGGCGCTGTCCGATGCGACCCGTCGCGGGATCATCGATCAGCTTGGGCGAGGGGACGCGTCGATCACCAGTCTCGCGGACAAGTTCCAGATGACGCTGACCGGCATGAAGAAGCATGTCCAGGTTCTCGAGCGGGCGGGGCTCGTCGTCACGCAGAAGGTCGGACGGGTGAGAACCTGCAAGCTCGGGAAACGCGGCCTCAAGGCAGAGGCCGAGTGGATCGAGGCGCATCGCAGGCTGTTCGAGGCCCGCTTCGAAGCATTGGACGAAATCATCAGCGAAATGAAACGGGAGGAAAGCGATGACTGAGCAAGTTGAGAGGGCAGGTGGCGCGCAGAACCGCACGTCAGTCGAGCGCAGAGGGGATCGCGAACTCGTGGTAACCAGGATATTCGATGCGCCGCCGAGCACGGTTTACAGGGCGTGGAGCCGGCCCGAGTTGTTCCAGCGCTGGTGGGTGCCGAAATCGGTGCCCGGCATTTCGCTGGTATCATGCGAAATGGACGTCCGCACCGGCGGCAAATATCGGCTGGAATTCGGCGCCGGCGGTTCGGATACCATGGCCTTCTATGGCAAGTATCTCGAGGTGGCGCCGAACGAGCGCATCGTCTGGACCAATGATGAGGGCGAAGAGGGCGCAATCACCACCGTGACCTTCGAAGACCAGGGCGGGAAGACACTTGTGGTTTTCCACGAAGTCTATCCGACCAGGGAGGCGCTTGAGGAAGCACTGCAGGGCTCGGCTGTCGCATTGCCGGAGCAGTTGGAACAGCTCGACGAATTGCTTTCCAGCCTGACCGAGTAGCGCACGGCCTTCAGGCCGCCTTTGCCACCATCCACGCACATCTGGAACGCAACTCGTCCTGTTTCATTACCGTGGAGGCGGTAAGCAAGGGGAGTTATGGCAATGCTGATCCAGGGAATCTACGCCGCGCTCGCAACGGCAGACATGGATAAAGCGGAGAAGTTTTACACGCAGCTGTTTGACCGGGAGCCCGATGATCGTCCGATGGAGGCGTTGATCCAATGGCGCAACGTCGCCGGAGCGAACATTCAAATCTTCCTCGACAAGGAGAATGCTGGTTTCGGCAGGCTGACCATTGTGGTGCCGAAAATGGATGAAGCCCGCAGAGCGCTCGAAGAGATTGGGGTGACGCTCACAGGTGAATCCGAGGGTGACTACGGAAGGATTGCCCAGATCGCGGACCCGGACGGCAATCGCATCACCCTTGCGGAGCCGCCCTCCCGTCCATTCGATACGCAGCGAAGATAGCGCCGCTGCTTGACGCTCTGGTTTGCGCGCGCCTAACGGCAATGGAACCTTCGGCAGCGCCGAAGTGTTGTGCTCGGCATGATTGCGGGAGGCATGACCGATGTACATCATTGTCGGAGGGACGGGGCGCGTCGGCTCCGCGGTGGCGAAGACGCTGCTCGACCAGGGTGAAGCCGTCACCATCGTCACCAGAACCCCTGAGAAGGCGGGCGCATGGCGACAGCGGGGCGCAGAAGTGGCGATCGCCGACGTCCACGACGTGGCCTCGTTGAGGAAGGTGTTCCGCCGCGGGAAGCGGGCCTTCCTGCTGAACCCGAACGCTGACATCGCGAGCGATACGGACCGGGAGGAGCGCGAGACCGTGTGCTGCCTGCTCGAGGCGATCGAAGGGTCCGGGCTGGAGAAGGTGGTGGCGCAATCAACCATGGGCGCGCAGCCGGGCGAGCAATGCGGCGATCTCAATGTCCTTTACGAACTGGAGACGGGCCTGAGAGGCCAGCCGATTCCCGCCAGTGTCATCCGCGCAGCCTATTACTACAGCAACTGGGACACGATGGTGGGACCTGTCGCGAAGGACGGGGTGCTATCAACCATGCTCCCGGCCGACCTCACGCTGCCGATGGTCGCGCCCGAGGATCTGGGAAGTGTGGCTGCACAGCTCCTGCGGGAGCCGATCGACCGGATCGGCATATACCCAGTCGAAGGGCCGGAACGATACTCTCCCAATGACGTTGCCGCAGCCTTCGCCGCCGCCCTCGGCCGGGCCGTTCGCGTCGAGGTGATCCCGCGCGAAACCTGGGAAGACGCATACCGCAATTTGGGCTTCTCCGACGCGGCGGCGCACTCATATGCCAGGATGACGGCTCTCACCGCCGATGGCCCCGAATATCCCGAGGACTCAATTCGCGGATCGATCTCGCTCCAGACATACATAGATGGGCTCGTTCGGGACTCGTCCTGACGCGCCTTCGTATGGGACTTGTGCCGGGGCAGGCGCCTCGTCTTCAGGTGGCGACCTCCATGGGATCGCTGAAGCCGCCACGGCGTTTTCATCAACCGCGTTCGACCAGTTTGCGGATAGCGGTCTCAAAGGTCGTTGTGCCCTTGCGCGATCGGGCCTCGCCATTTTCGAACTCGATCCAGCCTTCGTTGAAGCCGTCAAGCATGCGCATACGGGGTCGGGGGTTCTGCATGCCCTGGTTCAAAAACAGCGCTTCCCATGTCTCCCTTGCCACCGGCTCGGCACGGACCCTCTTGCCGAGCACGGCAGAGAAGGCCTCCGCCATCTGCAGCGGCGTGATGCGGAGCGGACCCTCAAGCTCGACGATGCGTTTACCGGTCCAGTCCTCCTGCAGCATTTCAGCCGCAGTTGCGCCGACATCGCGCACGGAAACCATTGGCACCGGTTTGGTGACCGGCTGCAGAAAGCTTGGCATGATGCCGCTCTCCCTTGCCGGCGCGATGTCCCAGGCTGAATTCTCCATGAACCAGCAGGCGCGCAAGAACGCTACCGGCATCGGGAGTGTCGACATTGCCCGCTCGACGAGGCCGAGCTGGCTCAGCAGATTCTCCTGCTTTGCCTGCGCGCCGATCGTCGACAGGCACACCACCTTCTTCGGTGACGCCTTTGTGAGCGCCGTCTTGAGCACTTCTATGATTGCTTTCACCTCCGGGAAACCCGGCGCAGGATCGAAGCTTGGCGGCAGAAGCAGGAAGACGCCCTCGGCGCCTTCGAAGGCTTGGGCGAGACCCGCCGCGTCCGTCATGTCGGCAATGGCGACTTCCGCACCTCGATCCCGCCAGGCGCCTGCTTTTTCCGCGTTGCGCAGGACTGCACGGACAGCAAGACCCTGATCTATCAGTTTCGCGCCGACCACGGCGCCGACCTGACCTGTTATTCCAGTGACAGCAAACATTATCGGACTCCTTTTGTCAGCGGCTTTCGCCGCGCCGAGTGAATGATGCGCCAAAGTCGCCTTTGACTGAATTGCCCTTTTGTCAGATAGTTCATGACAAAATATCAGGAATTGGATGATGTTCGACGGACGATTGCTGAATGGGGTCAGCGTGCTGGCCGCCGTCGTTGAGAGCGGCAGTTTTGCGCGGGCGGGCGAGGCGCTGGGGTTGACAGCTTCCGGGGTCAGCCGGGCGGTGGCGCGACTTGAGAGCCGCATCGGCGTGCGGCTGCTCGAGCGGACGACCCGTTCCCTGAGGCTCACCGATGACGGCACGCGTTTCTACGAGCAGGTCGTGCCGTTACTCGGTGGCATCGAAGAAGCCGCTGCCTATGCGGCCGGGACGACGCAGACGGTGCGCGGGAGGCTGCGGATCAATGTAGATCCCTATTTTTCGCGGCTGATCCTCGCGCCGAAGCTCGGCACCTTTCTCGACCGCTATCCCGATCTTCAGCTCGAGGTGGTTACAAGGAACGAGATCGGCGATCTTGTCGCCGACGGCATGGATGTGGCGGTGCGCTTCGGCGAAATCCCGGCCAAGAGCTCGCTGATTGCCCGGCAACTCTTTCGCACGAGGGTGATCACGGTTGCCGCGCCGTCCTATCTCGCACGGCATGGCACGCCGACGCTGCCTGCCGACCTGACCGATCATACCTGCATCCAGTATGAGGACCCCTTGACGGGCAGGCCTTTCGAATGGGAGTTGCGGCGCGGAAAGAAGGTGGTGCCGATCCAAACGCATGGGCGCATCCTCGTCAATGATGCCGGTACGGCCCTTGCCACCTGTCTCGCCGGGATCGGGATTGCCCAGGTCTTCTCGCTCGGAATGAAGCCCTATCTTGACAGTGGCCAGTTGGTCGCTCTCTATCCGGATTGGCCCGATGAGACCTTTCCGTTGCACTGCTTCTACACCTCCCGCCATCATGTGCCGGCCAAGGTTCGCGCCTTTATTGATTTTTGCTTCGAAATCGTCAGCTAGATGCCGCTGCGAGGATCGGCTCGGAGGCTTTTACCGGGCATCTTCAGCGGCTTCCAAAAGCGCCATAAGTCGCATTACAATTGCCGGCGATGTGGCCTTGCCTCAGGCGACGGACCAGCCACCGTCCACCAGCAGGTTCGCGCCGGTGATCAGGCTCGCAGCCGGCGATGCCAGGAAGACGACGGCGCCCACGACATCATCGGTTTCACCGATCCGGCCGAGGGGAATGTGATCGAGCGTCGCTTGGCGATTGGCGGCGTCGGATAGAAAGGGTGCCGTGCCATCCGTATGGATGAAGGTCGGCGATACGGTGTTGACGGTGATATTGTAGCGTGCCCACTCGGCCGCAAGGCAGCGCGAGAGGTGATTGATGGCCGCCTTGCTCATGCAATAGATGGCCTCGCCGCGCAGGGCTACGGTGCCGGCCTGTGAGCTGATGCTGATGATCCGGCCGCCATTCTGCTTGATCATCTGGCGCCCGACCGCCTGGGTCATCAGGAAGGTGCCCTTGACGTTGACATCGAGGATCTCGTCGAGGTCCTTCTCCTCGACGAGCTCGGCGAGATTGCCGGGAGCCACGCCGACATTGTTGACGAGGACGTCGATCCGATCAAACGTCGTCAACGCCGCGTCGACGGCTTGTGCGATATGGGCTTTGTTGGGAATTTCCAGTTCAACAGCGAGGACTTTTCGTCCCGTGCCCTCGAGCTCGGCGACCAGGTCCGCCGAGGCTGCGACGTCACGGACCCCCAAGACAATATCGGAGCCTGCCGCGGCACAGGCAAGCGCGCAAGCTCGCCCGATGCCACGGCTCGCGCCTGTTACCAAAGTCACTTTGCCCTCAAGGCTGAAGTCCGGCGCGTTCCTCTGCATCATGGTGCCTCCCTTGATGAAATCAATTTATGCCAGAGTCGGCGCGGCTGCCAGATACTCTGCGCATGTGCAGCGGCCTCCCCGCCGGACCGCAGCGCCGGGGTTCAAGAGAGCCTCATCATGAGTTGCCCCGCAGGGGGCCTCGAAGGACGAGGCGGGTGCTCAGCCATTGTTACCTGCAAGAAGCAGCGTTGCGGCATTCGGTGGCAAACGCCACCATCGGTTCTCGAGGACAATCCGACCCGTCAATTCAGGCCGGCACGGGTAAGTCCTTCGATCAGACGCGCCCGATCCTCGGCGCGGACGAAAGAAGATGTTGCTCCGACCGCGTCCCGTGAGATATCAGGAACCAGCGATTTAAGCCGTCCGAGCAAGTCCATGGCAGCCTCCCGGTTGTCGAGAAGTCCGGCACAGGCCGTGCCAATGATCAGCGGAACCGCATGGCCGGACCGCAATCGATGCGCCTCCCGTGCGTAACTCAATCCAAGTTCGTAATTCGCGCCCTGGAAATGAGCCATGGCGTAGTAAAACTGAAAGTCGCCGAGAAAAGCCTCGCGCGGGCTCAGTCTGAGGGCGTAGTCGATGCAACGAATGGCGTCCGCCGCGCGGCCCCCGTTGGCATGCGCAAGTCCCAACTGGCCGTGTGCAAACGCGGAGTTGGGGTTGATCGCGACAGCCTGGCTGATCGCTGCCACCGCCAGGACATTGTCGCGCGTCCCAAAGGCTATCATCGCCTGCGCAAGGTAAGTCCACGGTTCCTTATCGTCCGCGGCCATGGCTTGTTGAACGACATCCCTGGCAAGGCCCAAGGCATATCCCATGTCCTCCCACCCCTGGAACGCGCGCCACATGGTAATCCAACCTTTCATGGCGAGCGCCTGGGCATAGCCGGGGGCCAGTTCGATTGCCCGATCGAGCAGCGGGAGCATCTTCCTGCTGCTCTCCTCAGATAGTTGGGAACACAGGAACACCGCCCGCACGACACATTCCCAGGCATCAAGGCCATGATGCGGCTTGGGGCTTTCGCGAGCATGCTCCGCCGCCAGGAGTTCCGGCCCGATGCGGCCGACGACGCTTGCGGTAATTTCGTCCTGAATGGCGAAGATGTCGCCGAGGTCGCCGTCGTACCTCTCGGCCCAGAGATGGACGTCGGAGGCCGCATCGATGAGCTGCGCGGTCACCCTCATCCGGTTGCCGGACTTGCGGACACTCCCCTCGAGAACATAGCGGACCCCGAGTTCGTGCCCGATTGCGCGCACATCCACGGGCTTTCCCTTGTAGGTGAACATCGTGTTGCGGGCGATCACGAAGAAGCCCTTGAGCTTGGATAGCGCGGTGGTGATGTCCTCGGTCAGCCCATCGCTGAAGAAGTCCTGCTCCGGTTCGGCGCTCAGGGCGTTGAACGGCAGCACGGCAATGGATGGCCGCTCCGGAAGTGCAGACCTCAACGATGCCGTTCCTGCGGCCGTCCTTTCCTGAAGGGGGCGGTACAGTCGCACCGGCCTTTCCATATTCTTCAGCGCGCGCTCGCCGAGGTATTCGTAGTCGCAGTCAAGCTTGCCCGGGAGGTGATCGTAGGCCGTGCCGGAAATGCAAATGCCGCCCGGATCCGCCAAGGTCTGGAGGCGGGCCGCGATGTTCACGCCATCGCCGTAGAGATCCCCATCGAGTTCGTGGACCACATCACCCAGATTGACGCCGATCCGGAAGACGATGCGTCGCTCCGTCGGGATATCGGCCTGGTTCTCGGCAACCCCCTTCTGGATGGCGACCGCGCACGCGACGGCATCGACGACCGAGCCGAACTCCACGAGCGCACCGTCGCCCATCAGCTTGACGATACGGCCCTGATGCTCGGCCAGCAGCGGATCGATCACCTCCCGACGCAGAACCTTGAGGGCCGACAACGTCCCAGTCTCGTCATGTTCGACGAGGCGGGAATAGCCGACGACGTCAGCGGCCAGGATCGCGGCCAGCCGCCGCTCTGCTCTTGCGGTTGCCATGGCTGTCTCCCCTCAGGAGATGCGCCGATTGAAACCCAGGCGATTGACGCGACATGCACCATCCGGCTGCCCGACACCGCGACCGTGCCGGTTCATGATACCACTGAGACGGTCATATGGCGACGATTCACAAGGGTGCCGCCTGCAACGGAACAGGGGCCGCGAAGCGGTCAACGCAAAGGTCTGTTGCCGCCCCATGGAAGAACGGCTTAATTCGAAGGTCCGTTTCGGAATTTGGAACCCACTGGCGCGGCGTGCTGAGCAGATCCTCGATCCGGGCATCGATCTCACCCAGGTTCGCTTTCAATTCGTCTACGACTTCGACCATACGCGACGCTCCCGAGGCACCCTTAGGAGATAACATCGGCCTTCATCGGAAACTTGTGGCACTTGCTCATAATGCCGCAGCGTTGCGGCGCGCTTCGGGGCTTCGCCGTTTCGGGCTTTGCACCTCGGCGTGAGGGACGTTGGAGGATGCCGCGCTCCGATAACAGGCTCTTGGAGATGCATATACAAATCACGCGGTGGGAGAATGTAGCGCCGGGTTTCAAGAGAGCCTCATCCTGAGGCGCCCCGAACCGCCAATCACCGCCGCGCCGGCGGCTTGGTGGCGGCGCGGCGCTGCAGCGCAAAACGCGCGGCCGAGCAGTTGACGTCGGGAACGAGATCGTAGGTCTGCTGATAGAGGCTCTGGGCCAGCGTGTTGTTGCCGCGGTTTTCAGAGGCGAGGGCGGCGAGCGCCGTGCGCTTGTAGGCCTCGACGATCGGCGCTGCCGCCTTTGCCAGCGCCGCTTCGTCGGCGGGTTCGGTGCTAAGCGCCAGTGCGGCATAGGTGACATCGCCGTCCCTACCGACGCGGCCGCCGACGGCGCCGTTGAAACTCTGCTCGGAAACCTGGCGCATCCGCCGGGCGTTCTTGATGCAGGTCGGAATGCGGGCGGCTTCGGCATTGATGCGCTCGGCCGTCGGACCGGCCTCCGTGCTGCCGCCGCCGGAAAGGATCACATAGCCGATGATGCCGACGACCGCGAGGTAGACGAGGCCCATGCCGGCGAGGAAGGCCGGCTGCTTGAAGAGCGGCTTTTTCGGCTTGCCGTCGTCTGCCTTGGCAGCAGCCTCCTTTTTCGGCGCCTCCTTGGTCGGCGCCTTCTCCACGAACTGGAATTCGACATCCTTGCCAAGGCGGAAGCTGTCGCCTGTTTTCAGTGAGGCCGTCTGCAGCAGCGCCTCGCCGCGCAGCATGATCGGGTTCAGCCCCATGCGGCGGATGATGAAGCCGCCGTCGCTCTGCTTTTCGATGCGCGCATGGATCGGCGCCAGGAAGGGATCGTCGACGACGATATCGGCATTGGCTGCCCGGCCGATCGACATTTCCGCCCGGTCGAGCACATGGCTGCGGCTCTGGCCGCCGGGGCCGGTCTGCAGAAGGCTGGGTTTGTTGCCGCGAAAGAAGGAAAACACCATGATCAGAACATCCCACTCGACATCATCTCGACGATAGCCGGCGCCAGCACCAGAAGCAGGATCGAGACGACGATCATCATCGCCGGCATGACGATCTTGGCTTTCAGCTTTTCACTGGCCCTGTCGGCCTTCTCCCAGCGGCGGAAGCGCAGGTCGCGCGCATGCTCGCGCAGCAGCTCGACGCGGTTGCTGCCCTCGACCTCGCCCTGGATGACGGCGCGGATGACGCGCACCACCTCCTCGGCCGTCATGCGTGCTTCCAGGCGCTGCAGCGCCTCGATCATGCCGGTGCCGAGCGCCACGTCCTTCAGCGTCTGCTCGATCTCCTCGCTCATCACGGTGCCGGGCGCGGCCTCGGCATAGAGCCGCAGGCTTTCCGGCAGGGTCGCCTGCGCCTGCTGCGTCATGACGACGAGATCGAGGAAATAGGGAAATTCGCGCGAGATGCGTTCCTTGCGGTCCTGCATCTTGTCGTCGGCGACGACCCAGAAATAGATGGCGGGGATGAAGCCGAGGATCAGGCCGGCGGCCAGCCCGCCGATGACGCTGCCGCTCGCAATGCCGAACAGCACGCCGAGCAGGATGAAGCCGAAGAGGCTGAGGACGAGGAGAAGGGCGATATATTCACGCCCCGTCACGCCGCCGAAGGGCCGGCCGCCATAGATCAGCTTCTTTTCGAGCTGCGCACCGAAATCGGCCAGAAGCGGCTCGAACTGCCTCAGCACGAATTCGACCGGCGTGCGCATGCCGATGCTGTCGACGATATTCGGCGGCGGCCCGTCGCCACCGGCCGAACGCCGCACCACCTGGATGCTGCCGAGGAGATCGCCGATCCACCAGACGATGAGCGCCGCGGTGATGCCGGCAAGGACGATGATGATCGGGGCGAGCGGGATTTGCGACATCATACCGACACCTTCATCATCGAGCGCATCCAGAAGAAGCCGGTGGCGTAGAGAATGGCGCCGACGATCGCGATAACGATGCCGATGGCGTTGCCGAACACCTTGTCGATCAGCTCCGGCTGGCCGAAAAAGATCATCAGGATCATGAACAGCGCGCCGCCATTGACGACGCGGAAGTTCATCCGCGCCTGCGACGACGAGGTGCTGATCTTCTGGTCGAGCTTCCAGATCTCCTTGAAGGATTTCGACATTTCCGTCAGCGGCTCGGATATGTCGCCGCCCTGGCGGGCAAACAGGCCGAGGGCGGCGTCGACCATCTTGAAATGCAGGCTCGGCACGGTGCGGCCGTGGCGGTCGAGCGCCTCGACCAGGCCGATGCCGAGCTTCTGCTCGCGGGCGATGCGCTCGAACTCGCGCGAGGACGGCATCTGGCCGGTGTCGGCGACGGCATTGACGGCGACGGCGAGCGGCTTGCCGGTGCGCACCGCCGAGACGATCTGGTCGACGGCATAGGGAAGCTGCGATTCGATCTGCAGCCAGCGGCGCTGCAGAAAGTAGCGGATCGTCGCCTTGGGCAGGAAGAAGGCGACGGGAATGGCGACGACGATGCCGACGATCGGCCCGAAGATCAGCGAGATCAGAGCGAAGACGACGATCGCGGTGATGGCATAGGCGAGGATCATCGTATAGGGCGGCACGGCATCGCGGCCGAAGACCTGGGCTGCCTCGCTGGCGAGCGCGATATCGCGTTCGGTGGCGCGCAGCAGCGGTGCCGGCCATTGCACCGGCGCGCCCCAGACGAACAGTCCCGCCGTAACCGCGCCGAGGGCGATCGTCAGGATCTGCAGAATGCTGATGTCCATGGTTCCACCCTCAAACGAACATATCCAGGTTCTTGATCTCGCCGTCTTCGCCGAAGGCGACGAGCTCGGCGACGAAGCTCGGCAGATAGCCGGTGAAGGCGTGCACCGCCTGGCCGCCGGCGCGGCCGACGAGATTGAAGATCGGCTCGACGATGATGAGGCCGGTGTCCGGATCGATGCCGATCACCTCGGATATTTCGGTGACGGCGCGCCGTCCGCTTTCCAGGCGGTTGAGCTGGACCACGAGCTCGACGGCGGCGACGATCTGCTGGCGGATCGCCGTCACCGGCAGCGAGCTCTGGCCCTGCAGCACCATCACCTCCAGGCGGGTCATCATGTCCTGCGGCGTGTTGGCATGCGCCGTCGTCATCGAGCCGGCATGGCCGGTGTTCATCGCCTGCAGCATGTCGATTGCTTCCGCACCGCGGCACTCGCCGACGATGATGCGGTCGGGACGCATGCGCAGCGCGTTGCGCACCAGGTCGCGGATGGTGACGCTGGTCTCGCTCTCCGCCGTCTTCGGCCGCGATTGCAGGTAGACGACGTGAATGCCGTCGAGCTGCAGTTCGGACGTGTCCTCGACGGCAACGACGCGCTCGCCGACCGGAATGAATTGCGACAGGCTGTTCAGCAGCGTCGTCTTGCCGGAGCCGGTGCCGCCGGAGACGACGATGTTCTTGCGGGCCCGCACCGCCGCCTCGAGGAAGGCGCGCATCGGCTCGCTGAGCGCGCCAGCGGCCACCAGCTTGCTGATGTCGAGCCGCGACTTGCCGCCGAATTTGCGAATGGTGAGGCAGGCGCCCTTGACGGCAAGCGGCGGGATGACGGCGTTGACGCGCGAACCGTCCGGCATGCGGAAGTCCGCCATCGCCTCGCTCTCGTTGATCGAGCGATTGGAATCGACGGCGATGCGCTCGATCACCTTCATCAGCTGCCGCTCATTGGCGAAGGCAAAGGGATAGCGCTCGAGCAGGCCGAATTTTTCGACATAGATCTCGTCATACCGCGTCACCATGATTTCCGAGATGACGTCGAGATCCATCAGTTCCGAGATCGTGCCCCAGCGATACATCAGCTCCTCGATATTCGAGCGCAGGTGCATATGGGCGATCTCGTAGCGGTCGCCGGCGTTGAACAGCGCCTGCCGGGCCTGGAAGGCGGCGCCGAACTTGGTGTCGAGCTGGGCGAAGTCGGAACGGGTGGATTCGAAGTTCAGCTTCAGTTGCAGCGCCGAGATCAGCGCCTTGCCGACGTCGAAGAGCCGGCGGTTGTCCTGCTCTTCGCGGGCGAGGCTTGCCGCATTGGACGCGCCGTCGCGCCGTCCGGTGCGGGCGATGCGTTTTGCCAGCCACCGGTAGACGGCGTTCTTGATGACGAGGATGACGAGATCCTGCGGCGCTGCATCAAGCGCCTCCTTGATGAACAGGTCGAGGCGCTCGCGGATGCGGCCGCGCGTCTCCTCGCGGCCGAAATCGGAGGATTTCACCAGCCGGTCATATTGCGTGTCTTTTAGCAATCGCTCATGTATTTCCATCTGCAGCGCCAGCACCCGCTCCTGGTCCGGAAACTGCGTCACCGCTTCCGGCGCCGCCGCCGGCTCGACCAGTTCGATCGTGACATTCGGCACCCAGATCGACATGCCGGCCGAGACCGCCACCGGCGTGCCGGCCCTCAGCGGCTGGTCGTCGACCCGCGTCGGGTTGCGGCCATGATGCTGCACCGACCAGCCCTGGCCTGACTTGCGCAGCACGAATTGCGGCGACGACACGTGGCTGCCGCGCAGCCGCACGACGCCGGCGCCGGCGGGCAGCGAAAGCGTGCTGCTTTCGCCGACGAAATAGGTCTCGTTCGCCGAGAGCGGGATCACTTCCCGTCCGCTGCCGTCCTCATAGGAAATCTTCAACAGCATGGCTCAATCCCCGAAACGATCACATCCGCGTCCAGTTGATGCTCGGCAGGTCTTCGACGCTATTGTCCGTCGGATTGCGCAGCACGAGGTTGAGGCTGCCATTCGCCTGGCCCATGGCGAAGATCAGCATCTCGGCTTCCGACGGCGTCACTTCGACCGTCACGTGATTATAGCTGCTATTGGCCTTGGTGACCGCACCTTCCGGTGTGGTCGCCGCGCCGACGGCGAGCACCTTGACGTTTTGCAGGAAGGTGCGGGTGACGACGCGGGTGCGTGAGCTGATGCCGAGCTTGTAGTCCTGCGCCTGCTTCCGGTAGGCGTTGATGTCGTTCTCGTCGGCGCCGGGATATTGGGTGAGATAGTTCTTCAGCATCTGCTCGACCGGCGAGGGCGGCTGGGCCGGAGCCTGCGGCTGCGTGGTTGCGGCGGGCGTCTGGCCGGGTGCGGCCGGTGGCTGCCCGGGCGTTCCCGGCTGCACCGCGGCGGGCGGCGCCACCGGTTCGACCGGTTCGTCGACCGTGCCGAGAATATCGACATAGCTGCCCGGCTCGACGAAATGGCCGACGGCCTCGGCGGCATTGACCGGCAGGGTCAGCGCCCGCTTGCCGGGCGCGATCATCGTCGTCAGCCGACCGCCGTCGGTATCGTCGAAATACTGGAAGAGCAGCACCGAGCCGGCCGGAATGTCGGCCGCCGCCGTCCGGTCCTTCAGCCATTCCTGATAGGCGCTGGCGGCAGGCACGGCGAGCTTGGCGAGCGCCCCGAAGCTTTCCGGCAGCATCACCGGTTCGGCGAGCATGTCGGGGGTGATCGCCTGTCCTCTCGTCACCTTCTTGTCAGGCTGGAGCCGCATGAAGGCATAGGCCACCTGCTCGTTCTTGACGCTCTCTGTCCAGAAGTAGAGGAGAACGCCGGTGATCAGGCCGACGATGACAGCGGCAATGAGCTTCCAGTTCATGGTGTTGTTCCTTCGACGAAGGGTTGCCTGATTTGAATGACCTCAACGGTCCTGCCGTCGGTTCTGCTTCTGGTGTAGAGAACATTGGCTTCGACGCTGCCGCGCCGGCCGTAAAGCGCGGTGACGCCGCCGCGCTCAGCCGGCGGCGTTTCGATGGTGAAGCCGTCGCGGACGAGCAGGTCGGCGCGCTCACCGGACCAGCGCGCGGCGGCGAGCGTGCCCTTCGACACGACCGTGCGCGACATATGGCCTTTGTCATGGTCGCCGATATCGCTCAGCACCTCGACGCCGGCCGGCGGACGCAGCGACGTCGGCAGCTTGGCGACATCGGCAGGGGCGGCGAAGGCCGGCAGCGTGGCGGCGACATTGTCGAAGCGGCTCATCAGCACTTCGGTCATCGGCGCATCGGCAGGCCGGCGGATCATGATCGAGACGCCCGGAATCGGCGCTCTCGCCGAAGGATCGTTCGGATCCTGCTGTCTCATATAGTCGAGCGCAGCCTCGCCGTCGCCGTCGAAGAAGCGCACGACAACGGCGAGATCGTCGCGGATGCGGCTGACCTTCGGGACGATCATCATGTTGGCAGCGATGACGGCGGTCAGTTCCTCCCGGTCACTGCTTTTCGGCATGGCCGGCCTGGTATTGGCGGCCAGCACCCGCAGCCACTCGTCGGTAATATCGGCAATGCTGCGATCGCTCTGGTAGGGCGTGAACTCGAGCGGCTGGCCGTTGATGACGAGATCGCGCGGCGCCCGTTCCGGCGTCCCGAGGATGCCGGCCAGCATCGAATTCAGCGTCACCCGGATATCCTTGTAGATCTCGGCGCGGCCCGGTGTAGCCATCACGGCGAGGCCGACGATCAGGGCGGTGCCGAGGAGATGAACGGAGATGCGTGATCGCTGTGCCATGTCACTTCGCCCCCGGAAAGACGCCGTCGAAGAGATCGCCGGAATCGCTGGCGACATCGCGGATTTCCCGGCGCAGCGTCGGGTCGTAGCCGCGCCGCGTGGTGTCGTTGTTGTGCGAGATAAACAGCGTCGAGTCGTCGACTGTGAACGCATCCTTCCAGCGGATGCTGCGGATGGTGTCGAGATCGTCGGAATCCCTGAACTTGTAGACGCGGTCGGCGGTCGCGGTGACGAGCTGCGGCTTCTCGTCGGCAAGCTCGCCGACCATATCGCCGAAGTCGCGACCATTGCCTTTGAGGGTTTTCTGCACGTCATCCCAGATAAAGGTCCGCTGAGGATCGCCGTCGCCTTCATGCGAAGGGGTGCGCGAGCAGTTGATCGCGTCTCCCCCGGGCAGGGCCGGCAAGGCCGGGATCGGGAAAACGTTGGAGAAATCAGAGGTGCAATTCAGGCCGCTCGCCTCGGCGAAGGCGGCATTGCGCATGGCAAGCATGGTCGCGACCTTCTTGGTGGAGATCTTGTTGGCGTGAATGACGAAGATCACGATCAGCAGGATAACCGGCGCGGCGAGCACGAATTCGATCGAGGCAAGACCGCGCCGATCGCGGTGCAGCCTCATCATGAACCCGCCGGCCGGAGCGCCGCCGGCCTGCTCAGTGTGTGTTGACGGCAGCCCAGGCATTGGCTCCTCCATTGTCGAAGACGCGCGTCAGGCCGGTGAAACTGTCGGCGGCCGGGCTTTGCTTGATGGTGCTGGAAACCGCGCCGGTATCGTCGGCGAGTGTCGCCGGCGCCAGAGAGGCAAGCCAGTCCTGCGTGTAGAGATCGAAGGCCGTGTAGTTATGGACCCAGCTCTGCGCCAGCGCATAAGCGGACGGCGTCTTGTCCTTGAACAGACGAACCTGGAGCCTGGCGCGCGGCGCACGCGAAACGATCGCCAGCGTCTGGTAGTCGGTAAGCTGGTCGCCGCCGAAGGGCGTGAAGTTAAAGGGAATGCGTCCCTTCAGCCAGTAGGGCTTCGGAAAGGAGAGAAGGGGCAGACTGACACCGGTCACCGAGATCGCCCCGCCCCCCGGGCCGCAGACCTGGTTCCAGATCATGTCGAACTTGCGGGTGAAGTCGTTCTCGTCCTTCGTCTGCGAGTCGGAGTAGCGCGGCGGCACGTCGATCGGCAGCTGGAAGGGGTTGGTGATGCCGAAGCCGACGCCGAAGACTTTGTCGGCGATCCAGAAGCTGGCATCGAGCGCCAGTTCCTGCCACCAGCTGAGATCGCCGGCATATTGCTCGACAATCGCCTTGAACGGGACCTTGCTCAGATAGGCCGGCCCAAAGGCTTCGTAGAAGATGTAGAACTCCACCAGCTGATCGTCGATGCCGCTCTCGTGGTTGACCCAGTCGCGGATATGGCTGCCGTCGACGCCGCCTGCCGTCAACGGACCCTTGCCGTTGGGGAAGCCGCGATTGGCGTATTCGCCGCGCATCAGGAACGGATCCTGTCCCTGGGTGCCATAGGACATGGCAAGGCACATTTCCGTATAGGCGGCGGCTGGATTGACGCCGTCGCGATCCACCGGCAGGTTGCCGCCGGCGCCTTCTCCGGCTTGACCGCAGGATTCGCAGGGCGGATGGAAGACGACGTGATCCGACTTGTTCAAACGAACCAGATGCAAGGCGTCGTTGCCGACCCGCTCGGGAAAGCTTTCGACCAGATAGTCGTTGAGATCGTTCATCGCGTCGATGATGTCGCTCGACTTGTTGATCAGACCCAGCGGATCATATTTGACCTGCGCCGCCACCGTATAGGCGATCGCCTTGGTGGCTTCGGTCGCCCGGAATCCCTGGAATGCCAGGCAAGCGCCGTAAATGATGCCGCCGACGATCGGAACCTTCTGCCAGCCGGGGCAGTAGGGCATCGGCGGCAGCGGCGGCAGGAGCGATGCCGGTCCGAAGCCTTCGGTGAAGGAATATTGAGCGAGTTTCGCCAGAATGGCGGCCGAGCGCAGGGCCAGTTCCGCGGTGGTCAGCTGGTAGGCGACCGAGGTCGCCATGACCACGGTTGCCTGCGAGGAGGCGACGTTGTTCATCGCCATGATGTTGAGATAACGCGCCTCCCAGTCGGCATGGACGAGTGCGGCGGCATCGGCGGTATCCTGCGTGCGCTGCTTGTCGTAGATCATCTGCCCGGTGTTCAGGATCCAGACGATCATCAGCGCCAGCGCGATCGTCATGTAGAGGATGATCGGAGACAGGAAGCCGCGCTGGTCGCGGTGCAGGCGATGGATGAAGGACGGTGTCATAGCAGGTTCACCTCCGCCGTCGAAATCGTATAGTAGCGCCCGTCCTTCCGCTGGCCGCGGGCAAAGACCCAGCCGGCATATTCGAGCAGCAGGAAGCGCGCTTCGACCTTGGCCGTCACGGGCACATGCGGCGAGCGGTTGATGGCGGCAAAGAGCGCCATCGGGGCGCGGTCGACGGTGACCGTGACGTTCTGCGGGTCGAACATGTAGCGCGCCTGGTTGCGCATCGCGCGCCAGTTCTTCGAAAGGCCCGAGGCGTCGGCAAGGCTCTTCAGCGCCTCTTCCGGCGGCTGGCAGGCGCCGACGCATTTCAGCTGGTCGTAGGGAGCGGCCGGGATCAGCGCCAGGCGGGCGGCAAGATCGGCCTTGCCCGCTGCAGCGTCGTTATCGCAGGTCTTGGGGCCGATGAAGCTGTGGATGGTGATCGGCAGGGCCGGGCAGAAATAGACGCGGGCGCTGCGGGCCGCCGCATAGGCGGCATAATGGGTGAAGAGATGGTTCTTCGCCAGGATGGTGAACTGGAAGACCACGAACATGAAGAAGACGAAGATCGGCGTGACCAGCACGAAATCCATCATCGTCGTGCTGCCTGAGATATCGCCGTGAAGCTCCGATATCCGCCGCCGGCGGGCGGAAAGCCGCGGCAGCAGCAGCATCGAGGTTAGCAACAGCATGGCGATGACAAAGGTGCCGAAAAGCGCGCCGTGATCCTGAGGGATCCAGAAGGTCCGCGAGTGCAGGATCGAACTCCAGAAAGCACCGTCGAAAGTGGGGCGTTCGAGTTCCGCGCGCATTGCCGTTACCTCACGAGGGCAAGAGGGGTGAAATCAGGCATGAACAGGCACCAGAGAAGTCCGAGAGCGGCGGCGACGCCGAAACGGACGGTATGATGGGTTTCGCGCGGCTTCAGCACCGAAGCGGCGCTTCGAATGCCGACAGGCAGAAGCAGGGCGAACAGTCCGACGTTCCGGGCCAGCGCGCCCCATTGAACCCGCCGCGCCATCGACAAAACCGCAATCATGCCGCCGATCATCAGCGATGCGAGCATCACGTCGATGGCGGGCCAGAGGCCGAGAACGGCGCCGAGCGCCGCCATCAGCTTGACATCGCCGCCGCCGCAGCTTCCGGCTGCGAAGGCGATAATGAAGATCGTGCCTGCAGCAAGCAGGCCGGCGAAAGCCAGGCCGATCCCTGCCAGACCGCCGCTGATCGCTGCCAGCATGAAGCCGGCAAGCAGGCAGGGATAGGTCACGGCGTTCGGGATGTGACCATGGCGGTGATCGAACACCGCCGCGGTCGTGGCGCAGGCGACGGCAAGAGCCGCCGCCGCTGGCGTCTGGGTCAGATCGTAGGTCATATCCATGACACGGATCCGCTTATTGGCCCGGCTCGGGGATCCTCTCGGCGCTGGTAAGGGCCTCGTTCTTCTCGTTGAACCATCCGGCGATCTTGGTGCCGAATGCGAGCAGGATCAGCATGAGTGGAATGACGATGAGGGCGACGGCCAGGACGATCTGGGCCATGTCGCCGCGTTCGTCCTTGTGAAGTGCAATTGCGAGAGTCTTGAGTTTTCCAAACATCTGCGTATTCCTCGTTCCTTGGTTTGTTTCGGATCGAAGACCTTAGTGAAGAAGAAGCAAGCATACGCTATCGATCCGAACCAGCACGTTGCTCGTTCCAATGATTTTTTCTGCTTCTGCTTTTCTTCCCCGGTCGCCAACGCTTGTTGAGCAACATCATTAAGACCCAAGAGTGCGCCCAAGGCCAGCCCTCCGTCAAGCAAACGGAAGGCAGGGTTCCAATTGTCTTGGAGGCGTCGCTTGAAGACATGCGGTTGACGGTGACGTTTTCACGCTAACAGGCTGATTAAGCATTAATTTTTTCGGGTGAGGCATGCAGTGAAGCCGTTTTTGCAAATATCGTCAGCTGCTCCATTATTGGCCAATTGTTTCAAGGTGATAGAAGAGACGGAGGCAACGCGCCCATAGTGGCGGGCGGGCGAGGGCGCCCCCATGGCATTGCTTGCCGATCTGGATTAAGCTTGTCTTCAATATTGGCTATGGCCCGTTAGTCGTTCCGGAGACAAAACCATGGAAACGATGAGCAGCGTCTTGATACTTGCATTGGTCCTCATTCCACTGATGCTGTTCTTTCCGACTGCGGTTCAGATGATGGTGACGCTGTTCGGCATGAGCTCCGTCCTCGTCGGGATGCCGCTCTGATGAAAGCCGTTTCCGACGACGCTGCCGAACAGGCGACCTTCCAGGTTCTGACCCGGGCGTTGGACAAGCTTTTGGCGCCCATCCGCTTCCTGCTCGAGGATCCGAGCGTTTCCGAAATCCTGATCAACGGAACCTCCGACATCTTCGTCGAAAGGCGAGGCAAGCTCGAACGCGCCGATACGCGCTTCGCCAGCCGCGAGGATCTGGAATCGGCGGCGCGCAGCATCGCGCAATTCTCAGGCAAGCGCCTGACGCCGGAGGAACCGAGCGTCGAAGCCCGCCTGCCGGACGGTTCGCGCGTGCAGATGATCCAGCCGCCGGCCGCCCGCACGGGGCTCTGCATCTCCATCCGCCGCTTCCTGAGAGAACATCGCAGCATTCGCGACCTCGTCACCCAAGGCAGCCTGACGGAGGAGTCGCTGTCCTTGCTGCAGGCGGCGGTCGGGCTGCAGAAGAATGTCATCATCTCCGGCGGCACCGGCACCGGCAAGACGACGATGCTGAACGCGCTGTCGGAAGCCTTCGCCGATCATGAGCGCGTCATCGTCATCGAGGACACCTCGGAGCTGCAGATCCGCAAGGAGCACGTCGTCTATCTCGAAGTCACCAAGCCCGACAGGTTCGGTCGCGGCGGCGCCAGCATTCGTGAGCTGTTCCGCTCTTCCTTGCGAATGCGGCCGGACCGCATCATCGTCGGCGAGTGCCGCGGCGGCGAAGCGCTCGATATGATCCAGGCGATGACATCAGGCCACAGCGGCAGCCTTTCGACCGTGCATGCCAATACGCCCTATGACGCGCTGCACCGGCTGGAAACCCTGGCGCTAATGTCGGATATCGATATGCCGCTGCGGCCGCTGCGCTCGCAGATCGCTTCAGCCGTCGATGTCGTCGTCCAGATTGCCCGGTTCAAGCGCACCGGGCGGCGGCGGGTGATCGAAATTTCCGAGATCAAGGGCCTCAATGAGGACGGCCAGTATATCGTCGAGAGCATCTACAAGCTCGACGGCGGCGGTCATTCCAACGCGGATGGCGAGCTGCGCTGGACAGGCGCCGTTCCGAGCTTCGCCGCGGAAGCCTTTGAGGAGCTGGGAAGCAGCCAGGCGGAGCTGCCGGGCTGGATGAAACCCGTGGCGACCGCTCACCGGCCTGAGTAAAGCGGAGATTGGTCTGGCCGAGCTCGACACGGTCGCGAGCGACCTCGCCATTCATCCCCTGGCCTAACCTGCGATCTTCTGCCAGACGGAGACATGTCGATCGCTGAGCTTTGTGAACGGCTCCTTTTTCCACCCGCCCCATCGGTCTTTGAGTTTCAGGCCGGCCAGCCGCGCCATAAGGTCGAATTCCGCTGGCCATGCATAACGAAACGGGACCGAGAAGCTTCGGTAGTTCCCGTCCCGCATCCGGATGTGATGGGACGTGAAGTTCTGGCTTACCACGTCGTATTCGTCGACGCCCCAATGCGTCTCGCTGCGGTCGAACGCCAGGATCGTCTCGCCGAGCGGAAGCCGCTGAAGCGGCGGGACGCCAACCTCGATCAGGAAGCGCCCGCCAGTTTCAAGATGCGCGGCCGCGTTCTGAAAGCAGGCGACCTGCGCTTCCTGCGACGTCAGATTGTTGATCGTGTTGAAAGCGAGATAAACGAGGGAAAAGCGCCGCTCGACACGGGTTGTCGCCATGTCGCCGATCACCACCGGAATGTCCGCGCCGCCCTCTTTGGCGCGAAGGCGAGACACCATCGCTTTCGAAAGCTCGATGCCTTCTACCTCCACCCCTTTCCGCGCAAGAGGCAGCGCCAGGCGCCCGGTTCCGATCGCGAATTCGAGCACCCGCCCGCCGCCTGCGACCTCGGCCAGGAGATCGACGGCGGGATCAACGACCTCCGGGGCCGAGATGCCGTCAGCGTCATCGTAGGTAGCCGCGACCTCATCGTCAAAAAAACCATCGTCGTGCATCTTGCTTACCTCTCTGAGAGCGGTTGCCTGAGGACCGGTCGTGCCATCACCTTGCCCGCCGCTTCGCGGGCAAGGCATCAATTGGTCCTAGCGATCGCGCCAGCTCGCCAATCTCGTGGCGGGCGACGCCTATGTCTTCCAGATCGCGGTCCGACAGCCACTGGAGTGCCTGTTCCGTTTCGCGCCGTTGCCACCAGCGAAGGAGGGCGGGCGCTGCAAACCGCAAAGCCGCCATCTTCGTCAGAAGGCTGGGAGCAAAACGATCCGAAATTTCAATGTGCCGGAGTTCGAATGTCATAACCTACGTCCAAGTTGTGTTGCGGTGATATCAATCTAGTGAACTGCCATCCGACGTGTTATCGGTAGTCTGTCAAATTATGTCTGTGAGACGCCATGATCGCCCGCGACAACCTGACCAATGTTCATCTGCCGGAAGACGCATTTGGAGACTATCCGCACACCGCCGTCGCTCAGGGTGGAGCAGAGCCCGCCGGGCGAACCTATTCTTTCCACGTGCACCACCGCGCCCAACTCTTTCAGATCGTGCGCGGTTCGCTGCGGCTGGAGACCGAGCGGGGCTACTTCATCGTTCCGCCTGAACGTGCCGTATTCGTGCCGTCAGGCGTCCTGCACGAAGTGACATACCTGCAGGAGACGGAGCGCAGCTACCTCTTCTTCCGGCCCGACGCTGTCGTGAACCTGCCGGCCCAGGTCTCAGTGATCGGTACGACGCCGCTCCTGCGCGAACTGATCCTGGCCTTCCTGGAAATACCGCGCGCGGAGGCCGGCAGTGCCCCTGCCGAACGGCTCGTCGCCGTCATTCTCGACCAGCTTCAGACGAGTCCGGTCGCGCCGCTATCGCTTCCCTCGCCGGCATCCGAACGCCTCCGGAGCATCGCTTCGGACATCCGCAACGAACCGGGTGCCGATTGGCCACTCGATGAACTTGCCTCGCGTGCGGCCATGTCCGCCCGCAGCTTTCAGCGCCATTTCCAATCCGAGACCGGCATGAGTTTCCGCGCCTGGCGTCAGCAGGCGAAACTCCTCAAAGCAGTGGAGTGGCTCGCCGCCGGCCGAAGCGTCGGCGATATCGCCTTCTCGCTCGGCTACTCGGGCCCCAGCGCCTTCATTGCGGTGTTCAGGACGGCCTTCGGTGTCTCCCCCGGACAATATTTTCAGGGAGCCTTTCCGGGTCATGGTGCCGGAGCTTCCGCGGGGCCGGCGCAATGACGCGTCCGCTGGCGCAAAACGGCAAAGCCAGCATCAGCGCCTGACGGTCAACCGGACCGTGTCTCCAAAGACGCAGCGAAAACGGCTCAGGCCGTCTCCGCCGCCATGGCCCGCCCGCCCGTGCCGCGGGTCATCGCTATGCCGCCCAGCAGGTTGCGAAGCTCCGCTGCGGTTCTGTTGGCGATGATGCCGAGCGCCAGGCCGCCTGATATCGCCAGCAGATGGAAGAGCGGAGCCGGCAGCACGGCCGCGGCTTGCGGCATCAGCAGTTCCGGCACGAAGCGGTGCAGCAGGTAGGTCGGAAAGGCGGAGACGGCGATCAGCGTCACCAGGCGCCCCAGCCGCACGGGCAGGGGAATGCGCGGCAGGTAGAGAAGCGCCATCAGCGCGGCGAAGATCGTCAGATATTTGACCGTCGTTCCGATCCAGAGCGTTTCCCAGAAGGCGAGATAACCGAGCACGGCGGCGGCAATGACCGTCAGGATGATCCGTTGCGCCGGCTTGCCGGCAAGGCCCGCGCACCAGCCGAACAGGCCGAGATGCAGGCCCCAGTAGAGGGTGAAAATCTGCCGCTGGCCGATATCGAAGACATGCGGCAGGGAAAAGCGCGCGGTGACCGCCAGCGCCAGCAGCGCGAGCGAGAAGGCGAAGGGGTGCGCCCGCGCGAGCCTGCGCACCATAGGCACGGCGAAGACAAGCGAGAAGACGAGAAGCGTCTGCGCATAGGCTTCGATGAACCAGTAGAGATAGGGAAGCATCTCGTGACGCTCCGGCTCGGCATAGCCGAAATTGCCGGTCAGCGTCACCGAAGCCCAGGGAATGGTGCGCCAGGCGAGCCCATAGGCGGCGACGATCAGGAAATAGGGAATGAGGACATTGATGGCAGGCCGCAGCGCATGGCGGAAATTGCCGGCGAGGAAATGGCCCGATTGGAAGCGCGCCAGGCTGAAGCCGACGAGGAGCAGCATCACGCCCGATCCGCCGGGAATGGGCCAGAGCATCTGGTGATGGATCACGACGAGCAGGATGGCGATCGCCCTCAGAACCAGATCGGTCGGCAGCGCCCTCAACTCTGCGCTCCGGCCGGACGCGGCGTCCCGCGGGCCGATATCGAGCTCGGCGATCCGCTTTTGCTCCCAGCCTTCCGGCAGCTCGATGCCAAGCCGGTCGAGCGCCATCGTCAATTGCAGGAAGCGCAGCGAATCGCCGCCGAGCGAGACGAAGCTGTCGTTGCGGCTGACCGTGTGGGGGTAGAACACTCCCGCATAGGCATCGAGCACGCTGGCCGCCACCGCGCGGCTCGTCTCGCGTGCCGCCAGCATCTCAGCGCTCAGGGCCGCATAGTCGACCTTGCCGGAGGCAAGCCTCGGCAGCGCGCTTCGCGCCCTGACGCTAACCAGGTTCGCCGGAAGATGGCTCGCCTCGACCAGCATCTGGAGCGCCCGGTCGGCCTCACGTGCATCGCTCACATTGGCCTGCAGACCGTGATCGTCGCCGACGACGGCAGCCGCGATCCCCGCTTCGGCCAGAACCTGCTCCATGATGTCGAAGCCGATGCGCAGCCCCGCAACCTTGGCGAAACGGCTCTTGCGGCCAACGATCCGGAAAAAACCGTCCGCGTCGCGCATGGCGATGTCGCCGGTCATCAATGCCGCGACCTCGGCCCCGCGCTGAAGATCGGATCGATCGGCGCCATAGCCCATCATCACGTTCGGGCCGGCATAGACGAGTTCTCCGGCGACACCGGGTCCGTCGAGCGGCTGCCCGTCATCGTCGACCAGGCTGAGGCTGCCGCCGGGAATGGCGATGCCGATCCGCTCTTCATGGTCGCCCAGGCTTTCCGGCGGCACGAAGGCGATGCGGGCGGCGGCCTCGGTCTGGCCGTACATGATGAAGAAGCGGCCGCCGTTCGCGCGCATATGGTCACGGTAGAGGCGGATCAGTTCGGGCGCCAGCCGGCCACCGGCCACCGTCATGAAGCGCAGCGCCTTGAACGCGTGGCTTCGAAAGCCCGTCTTTTCCATCAGCTCATAGGAATAGGGCACGCCGGAAAGATTGGTGCAGCCGCTTTCGCCGAGCAGCCGTGCAAAATCCTCGCTCACCACGGAGACGCCCGGCATGAAGATGCTGCCGCCGGCAACCAGATGCGAATGGAGGACGGAGAGACCGTAGGAATAGTGAAGCGGCAGGACGAGCGCGGTTCTATCGGCAGCGGAGAGCTCAAGATAGGAAGCGATCGCGCGCGCATTGGCGTCAAGATTGGCATGCGACAGGCGAACGGCCTTCGCCAGCCCCGAACTGCCTGACGTCATCAGCAGCAGAGCGAGGTCCGGATGCAGCGGCGCAGCACTTTGCCCGAGCCGGCTTTCTTCCACGAGCCGCCAGCGGCCATCGGCCAGGCGGTAGGTGAAGTCGGGCTGAAAGGCCGACAGAAACTCGCGCCACAGCCTGTCATCGCAGGGCGGCAGCATCGCCACCGCATGGCCGGCGCGCAAGGCGCCGAGATAGGCGACGATCGCATGTTCCGAGATCTCGGCAGCAATCGCCACGAGCCGCTTTTCCCCGCCTCCCAGCCGATCGGCAAAGCGCCGCGTCCGGGCGTCGAGCTCGGCGTAGGAGAGCGTCCGCCCGTCCGGGAAGATCAGGGCAGGGCGATCGTCGGCGCGGGCGATTTCGGAAAACAGGTTGTCGGGGATCATGCTGACGCTTCGAATTGGCAGAAAACTGGCCGAAGCGCGTATAATCCTTGACTATCGCAGTCAACTAATTTCCAGGTGCATATCTGCGGCGCGCCAACTGCTGCGGTCCTCGCCCGCGCTGGGGGAGCGGTGTCGTCACCACCGCAGCGGCTGTTTCATCGGGGCGGCGAGTGCAGCTTGCAACGTCGGATGGCTGTTCGTTTCAATCCGGTCGCAGCCGATGTCAATCACCAGCGCGCGTGGCGGCGCGTTGACGTTTCCGTAATCACGGCAAGCGCCTTTGCTTGCCGGGTGGCTCTTTTCTCATAGGATTTCTGCGCCATCTCTTGCCGGGGCAACCAGACAGGGTGCTTTATGGACGAGACAATCGAACAGCTTCTCGATCTTTCCGCACAGACGGAAACGCTGATGGCGGTCTATGATGGCGATGACCGGCTGCGCTATGCCAACAGCGCCTTCCGCTCAGCCTTTTTCATCGAGCCGGAGGAAACGCCGCTCTGGCCGGATCTGATGCGGCGCAATTTTGATCTCGGCCGCGGCACCGTCATCCGCACGGATAATTTCGAGGAATGGCTGCGCTCGACCCAGTCGCGCCGTGGCAAGATCGGCTATCGCGCCTTCGAGACGGATCTTGCCGACGGCCGCTGGCTGTGGATGACCGAGGCGGTGCAGAAGAACGGCTGGATGCTCTGCATCGCCAGCGACATCACCCGTCTCAAGGTCCATGGTCGCACAGTCCGGCAAGATCGCGACCAGGCGATCAAGGCCTCCTACACCGACGAACTCACCGGCGTCGCCAACCGCCGCTTCGTCATGGCGCGCGTCGAAGACATGCTGGCCGCCGTCCGGCATGGCGGCAGCGGCTGCCTCGCCGTCTTCGACATCGACAATTTCAAACGCATCAACGACCGGCTCGGCCACCACGCCGGCGATCTGGTGCTGCGCGATTTCGCCCACCGCATCCACCAGAATGTCCGCCGCAACGATTGCTTCGGCCGGGTCGGCGGCGAAGAATTCCTGCTCGTCATGCCGGCCACCGGCCCGGAAGACGCGCTTGCCATGGTCGAGCGCATGCTGACGGTGATCCGCTTCTCCCGGCCTCTGCCGGACTCGCCCGACTTCAGCTACACGTGTTCTGCCGGGATCGCGGCGTGCGTGCCGACGGACAGTGCATCGGAGCTTTATCGGCGGGCGGATCAGGCGCTTTATGATGCGAAGATGAGCGGGCGGGATCGGGTGCGGGCGGCGTAGGGGCCGGACAGCAATGCCTTGCCCGCTGAGGCGGGAACCGAGGTTGTTAGATGAGATTTACTAAATTCCTGAACTGTTGAGCTGGGGCTGTCGTCATCTTCCCAGGGCGAGGGTATCGAGCTGCGATCGAGCTTGGCCAAGGGTGAAGCATGACAATTTACTTTCGAGCTTCACAATAAAAGGATTTGTATTCCAGTTATTGATCATCCGGGCCAGGGATGTTTTTTATCTGCATCAAGCCTTTACCGATCATCTTCCCCTCGGCACTGCGGTTTGGACTTCCTCCGGGGCCCGGCGGTGAACTCAACTCCACCTTGTTGTCGTTAAGTTCCAACTCCGTGCCACCTGGCCTAAGCGAAAGCGTTCTTGTATTGTCTCAGCTCAAGTTCCAAACCCAACTTACATCAATTAAATGGACCTCTAATGAGTGCGCGCCTATCGACAGCCATTAGAATCGGAGAGGCTGCAAGGGGAATTTTTCGAAAAACTCAGAGCTTTCCAGGCCCAGAATTCGGAAAGCACGGAGAACTAGGTGAAAGCGAACACGTCGGTGTTGAACCGATGCTTTTGGCGCTTTCCATGGAATTGGCACTCAAAGCCTGGTTCGTTTTCGACTACGACGATCCAAAAGTTGTCAAATCGCACAACCTGATGAGGCTATTTGATAGCCTCAAGCCCGAAAGCCAAGAGAAACTCGACGCGGAGTTCAAAAGGTCAGTGCTCCCGTATCATCCCATCGGGTTCTCCATCGACTACAGCATTCGTCACATTCTGTATCAGCACCAATATGCCTTTACTGACTGGCGCTACCTTCACGAAGCAGAGAAATCGATGATGTTCGACCAGGGTGCTTTTGAGGCAACGCTCGAAATGGTGCTTCGTGAGTTCGAGAAAAGATATCGCATTGAACGGGTGATGCCGATTTGGCAATCCTGAATACAGTCTGGACCGGAGAAGTCCCGATGCGGCCTTAAACATTCATTCTAAGCGTAGCTTCGGCACAGAAGCTTTCCTCGTCGGAGCGGAAGGCTAATGACTGCATCAGGTCGACAGCGGCCGGGCGGCTATGCGCCCCATTCCGGCCACAGCTTGCATTCTAGCAGCCTCCCGGCGCATCGGTGAGAGGCCAGGGTTGCGTCGAAAGCAGCTTGAATCGAAGCTCTCTCAATTTGCCCCGCCTTGCTTTGAACGATGGCTGCTCTCAATAATCATTGTGTGGAAAAGCATCAGCCATCCTGGTGGTGCGTTGGCCAGGCAGCCCATAATCTGCCGATGATTCAATGCCCTTTCTGCACCGCCGAATTGAGCCGCATCGCCTTTATGGACGATCAAGTCGTCGCGCTTTGGGATTCCTTTCCGGTGTCACCCGGACATCTGCTCATCGTTCCACGACGGCATGCGGCGACATGGGACGATCTCTCCGCGGACGAGAAGCAGGCTATCTGGCGAAACATCGACAGGGCAAAATCCGACATCGAACGAAAGCACAAGCCGGATGGTTACAACGTCGGTTTCAATCTGGCTGAGGCTGCAGGACAAACTGTCTTCCATTTCCACCTGCATGTCATTCCGCGCTACTTGGGTGACATCGACGACCCGAGAGGCGGAGTCAGACACGTTATCCCGAACAAGGCCAACTACCTAGCCCAAGAGGTCAGCGGCACCGAAGAGGTAAAGCGACTGGTCACTGGCGGAAGCGACCATCTTCTGCCCCATCTCATCATGCATATGGACCAGGCGAATGCCTGCGACATAGCGGTAGCATTTCTGCTGGATAGCGGCGCAAGACTGATCGTGGAACATCTGAAAGATTTTCTGGCCCGCGGCGGACGTGCCCGCATTCTCGTCGGCGACTACATGGAAGTGACCGAGCCGATCGCACTGCGGCGTTTGGCCGATCTCGGCGGCGACCTGATGCTCCGGGTCTTCGAGGCTACGGCGCAGGGATTTCACCTCAAGACTTATATCTTTCTGTCGGACAAGGAGGGCGTGGCATTTGTCGGCAGCTCCAATCTGTCAGAGGCGGCCCTGACCACATCGATCGAGTGGAACTACAAGGTCATTTCGAGCCACGACCGAACGGCCTTCCCCGAGATTAGCAATGGATTCGATGACCTCTTCAATTCCTATAGCGCCGTCTCCGTCACGCCGGAGTGGATCGACCGCTATGAAAACCGAAGAAGCCCACTAGGCTTTAAGGAGGCTGGCATGGCATACGAGCCGCCGCTGCCTCCTCCCGAACCCCACGCGATCCAACGCCAGGCTCTCGCAGCGCTCGAGCAAACACGGCAGGATGGGTACACAGCGGGTCTGGTGGTGCTTGCTACGGGTCTCGGCAAGACCTGGCTGGCGGCCTTCGACAGCGATCGCTTCGAATATCGTCGCATCCTCTTCGTCGCCCATCGCGAGGAAATCCTCAATCAGGCGATCGAGACATTCCGGCGCGTGCGGCCGACCGCTCGGATCGGAAGATTGTCGGGCGATCACAAGGACACGGATTCCGATCTCCTTCTCGCCTCCGTTCAAACTCTCGGCAAGCCGAACCAGATCAGGCAATTTCGGCCGAACACCTTCGACTATATCGTCATCGACGAGTTTCATCACGCAGCCGCAAGCACCTATCGACGCATCATCGATTATTTCGAACCGAAGTTCCTCCTCGGTCTCACGGCGACACCGGAGCGAAGCGATGGAGCTGATCTCCTCGGTCTGTGTCAAGAGAACCTCGTTTTCCAGGCCGGCATCCATCTGGGGATAGAGGGCGGGCATCTCTGCCCCTTTCATTACTTCGGCGTCCCGGACACTGTAGATTACCGAAACATCCCCTGGCGAAGCGCGCAGTTTGACTTGACAGAACTCACCGCTGCTGTCGCCACGGAAGCACGCGCGCAGAACGCGCTCGAACAGTACCGACTACGCGGCGGGACGAAGTGCATCGGCTTCTGCTGCTCCCAGACACACGCGGATTTCATGGCCGATTTCTTCAACCGCCATGGGGTGTCGGCTGTCGCCGTCCATGCCGGCATCAATTCGGCACCTCGGGCTACGTCTCTGCAGAGACTGGAAGCGGGCGAACTCGAGGTAGTGTTTTCCGTCGACATGTTCAACGAAGGTGTCGACGTCCCGAGTATCGATACCGTGTTGATGCTACGGCCAACGGAATCGACGATTATCTGGCTGCAACAACTCGGCCGCGGGTTGCGAAAATCAGCAAACAAGAACCGTCTCGTCGTCATCGACTATATCGGCAACCATCGTATTTTCCTCACGAAGTTGCGTGCGATCGCATCCATTGCGAATGTCGATGCGTCGTCCGGCGGTCATGTCCGCGAGTTTCTGGAAAGGCTGCAGGGCGATCAAATCGCTTTACCCACCGGCTGTGAAGTGACCTACGATCTCGAGGCAATCGAAATACTTCGCATGCTGGTGAAGCCGGCAAGCACAGAGAATGCTCTGGAAGACTTTTACCGCGACTTCCTAGAGCGGCATGGCGTTCGGCCCACGGCGTCAGAGGTTTTCCACTCGGGTAACAATCCGAGAAGCAGCAGCGAGCGCTCGTGGCTCGGATTCGTGGAACGAATGCGTGGGTTGAGCGATCTGGAGCGATCGATCTGGTTGGATCATCGAGATTTCTTTCTCGAGATGGAGAAGACCGAACTAACCCGAAGCTACAAGCTCATGACGCTTCTCGCGCTGTTCGATGAGGAGACCGTGCGGGACAGTTGTGCCGTCGATGAGATCGTCGAGCGCGTCGCGCAGTTGGCCTCTCGAGTGCACAAGCTGCAGCAGGACTTCTCTGTCGATCTCGCGGATCGGAAAGCGCTCAAATCGCTGCTGCTAAGGTTTCCGATCGATGTCCTAACGAAGCTGCGGGATAGCGAGGGCGCCCCCTATTTTACTTTGACGGAAAATCAATTTGGGCTAGTAAGAGCGACAGGGGACCGAGAGACGTTCAGCCAGATTTTGCGGGAAATCCTCGATTGGCGTCTTTCGCAATATTTGACCAGAAGCGGTGTTTCCAACGAGCTGGCAGATGCTGTTTGTCGCGTCGCCCGAAACACGAGCGGACAACCTATCTTATTCCTCCCGACGCCGTCCGGTGCAGGGCAGCTGCCGGAAGGTCCTCTGGATGTTTTTGTAGACGATCAGCCGATGGAGGCTACAGTTGCCAAGATCGCGATTAACGTTGTGCGAAGAGCCGGCGATCCGTCCAACCGCTTGCCCACCATTCTTCGCGGATGGTTCGGCGACGATGCCGGACTTCCGGGCAAAGGCGATCGTGTCCGCTTCCGGTTCCAGAGCGATGTTTGGCGCATGGAACCGATGGGCCTACAGAGTCAGGCACAGGCAGGCCTTCGGCTGTGGGAACGCTATTCGCGTGAGATGATCCCTCAAGCCTTCGGCCTAAACTTCGATCAGGCGACATGGAACGCTGGTTTCGTGCCAAAACCGCCTCACATCTTTCTGCTCGTCACCTTGGAGAAGGAGGGGATGATGGACGAGCATCGCTATGCTGATCACTTCACCTCAGCCACGGAATTCTCCTGGCAAAGTCAGAACAGAACCAAGCAACGATCGAAGCACGGGGAGATGATCCGCGACCATCAAGCATTGGGTCTTCACATCCACTTGCTGGTCCGCAAGACGAAGAAGATCGGACCAAAGCCGGCACCGTTCATCTATTGTGGCGAAGTGGATTTCCACACGTGGACAGGCGACATGCCGATTACCGTGACATGGCGACTGCGGCAGGCGGTCCCTTCGATGCTTCTGTCACAGCTGAAGAGCTGAACTGTTGATGCTTGTACCTTCATCAGAACGCTGATGGCCGATAAACGGCGGGCTGTGTACGTCAATGCGGTGGTGATTTCCGTCTTTAGGTCAACTTGCCGAGATGCCGCGGCGGCTAAGCGCCCTGGTAAGGGTCATCCAGAATAGCTTCACGACGCCTGCAAGCGGTCGTCGATAACGGTCGGGTGAGGCTTCGAACAAAATATTGTTGAGGAATACCTGCCGGAGGTTGTGCGGGGTAACACGGCAGGTAAATTCGAACATCAACAATGATGAAAAGGCTATTCGGTGAGCCACGAGATCGAAGATCGCGTAATCTCTCTCGGAAGTGAGCTTGCTGCAATACCTGAACGCCTTCTGTTGGCTCATGCTCGTGGCGAAGTCCTGTTCATTTGCGGCGCAGGGATTTCCAAACCAGCAAATCTTCCAGATTTTCGTGAACTCGTGATCGACGTTTACGCGCGTCTTGACACCAGCGTTCATGCCGTTTTGGCTTGTTTGCCTGCTGGGGTGTGCAACCACTGGCACACAGATTGCAATGGATTGACGGAACGCCAGACAGCTGAAGTCAAGCGATTCATAATCGGTGACTATGACGTCGTTCTTGGCATGCTTGAACGGCGTTTAGACGATCAGACTAGAGGCGACAGCCAGGTCCGGCGTGTAGTGGCCGAACGTCTTCGATCTGGCCCCAACAATCCGGCACGAATCCATCGGGCACTCATGCGCCTCGCCGATCGAGGCGGGGCGAGGACTATAGTTACGACAAATTTCGATCTGCTGCTCGAAATAGCAGCCCGGCGGCTTCGATCGTCCGTCCAGACCTACGCGCTGGGCTCCATCCCTCGACCTTCAAGACACGCAGATTTCTCAGGTGTGCTTCACATACACGGCGCCCTCGATAGAAACCTGTCTCGCTTTTCCGAGCTCGTGTTGTCGGATCAGGATTTCGGTGAATTCTATCTGCGGCGGCGTGTCGTGCCAGACTTTATCTACGATGCGGCGCGCCTCTTCCACCTCGTTCTAGTTGGATATAGCGCAAACGATCCACCGATGCGCTACCTGTTAAATGCTGTCGCTGCCGATGGGAGTCGCTTTGACGACCTGAAAGAACGATTCACCTTCTTCGGCACGGGTTCGCCCGATCCGGTACCATTGGAGGATTGGAAGGCGCGCGGGATTACACCAATCCACTACGATTCGAATGGCAGCCACACTGCGTTGCTGGCAACGCTTGAGCGATGGTCCGAATTATCTGCCGTTAATGGGAAGAAAGAAACAATTGACGCTGAGCTTCGCCGGATTGTTAGGGCTACCCGGGCGGCAGCCACGGACCATGACCGCGACTTGTTCGATCACCTTTTCCGCCGAAGCAATGCGAGTGAACGGACACGATTGGCCTCGCTAGTGTCTGATGCAAAGGCAAACATCGACTGGCTCGATGCCATCGTGAAAATTGGTGGCGAAAGAGAGCGAGGGTGGAAATGATCCGACCCATCGCCCATCTCGACCCACAGGATCGCGACACGTTCCGAACGACGATCGCCTTTCTGCATAAGCGCCTAGCGGAGCAAGGCACGATTGACTGGGCGCTTCGCCTAAAACCAGGTCAGCGTATTGAACGCGTCGCGATTGAGTACTTGCTAAGCAGTCCAGGCGCGAAGGACCTGCGAGGACCGTGGGCAACGGCTTGGCGCCTGATTGAAGAAAGCTGGTCTTCACGCGTTGCCGAAGTAGGCGATGGAACGGCGATCTACGATATTCAAGCACGCCTGAGCGGCGGCGATCGTTCTGGTGCCATTGTTGCCGCCATCGTGAATCTTGTTGCTCCACGCCTCAAGGTCGAGCCGATTGAATCCTGGCGCTGGCAGTTCGTGAAAAAGCCGCGGAGCCCTAAGACCTTCGAACACCTTATTTCAGCGGGTCTGACGAGTGGGGATCTGATCGACCTTAACGTCCTTGGACTTGCCAACATCACAGACATTCAATTCCTGAAGTCGTTGGCGAACGCTCTTGAGGCTGCTGTGAATCACGGTCTCGATATCGCTGGCCGCACAGGTTGGGACGAGAAACGCTCATTCCTCGGACTGGGATTGCTCAACCGTGTCCACTACACACAGGCCGGGAGGGGAGCAGGCGATGAGCAGGAGCCAGATGCCTATCATCGCGGCATTGCCCCCTCAGTGAAGCTCCTGCATGCCGTTGTTGCGCGCATTGCTAACCTTGACCCCAGCTCCGCCCAACCATTTCTCTTGCGATGGAGCCTAGATGGTTGCCCATTACATGTTCGCCTCTGGGCCGCCTTGTCCCGGAACAGTCAGTTGACCTCGCCTGAGAGGGCTGGGGCCTTTCTCTTGGCGCTCGATGATCGCAAGTTCTGGGACTTGCATTTGTTTCCTGAGATCGCGGAGCTGCGGGCAGCACGTTTCGGCGATCTGGACACGAGAACGCAGAAGGTTATCGTGAAACGCATCCAAAAAGGTCCTCCGCGCAATCATTGGCCAAAGAAAGCCGAGACGGCAAAAGTCAAGCATGCACGTCTTTACTGGGCGGTTCGCGAGCTGAAGCGTATCGAGGTTGCCGGTGGCCAACTCCCTACAAGCTCAAAGTCATGGCTTGACGCTCATATTGTGCAGTTTGCCGATCTCGCCGCAATGACAAGCGATGAAGGTTTTCCAGAGGGGGCGACTGTCAGATCGGTTCCTAGCAACCCCGATGATCGTTACGACGCACTCGAGGGTACAGCCCGACTGCGCGCGCTTGAGTCGGCGCTCTCTGCGAGCCGCGGCGGCTGGGATGACGATCCCGCGGAACGGGCGAACGATTGGTTGCAGCAACCGGAAAAGGCAGCGCTTATCCTCGGCGATTTCGAGGTAGTCGGAAACGGCGGAGATGAGTTCCCCAAAGTCTGGAACCGTTTCGGTTGGGCACATTCTCCAAGGCCGCCAGAGCCTACCGGCAATGCACCGCGCGATCTTGAAGACGAGGCAATAAGAGTCCTGGCACTTCTGAACCAACTCTCAGTAGAAACGCTGTCGGTCGCGATTGAAGGCATTAGCGCTTGGCTGGACGCGTGGAAAAAGCAGATTGTGGCCGCACCGTTGGGGCTACTCATATGGCTGCGGGTTTGGCCGATCGCTGTTGAGGCGACCAATATCAGACCGGAAAAGGGCGACGACGTCGATCTCAGTGTCACAGCCCGTTCCATCGACGATGATCGAGAGCCGATGGATCTCGACACGCTCAACACGCCTGCCGGAAAACTCGTCGGTGTGTTCTTGGCGGCATGCCCGACCCTCAGCCCCGCTTCACAGGCATTTGCGGTAGGATCGACAGAACGGCAAATGCGCGACGCTGTGATTGCCTCAACGGGGCGAAGCAGCTTGATTGCTCGGCATCGTTTAATCGAGGCGCTGCCGTACTTCCTCCGCACTGATCCTGAGTGGACGCAGCAACATCTCATTGCCCCTCTGTTGAACGACGATGGCGCATCACTCACGCTCTGGCGCGCTATTGCTCGGCGGACCCATTTCACCGATGTCTTGAAGATTATCGGCGGTGCGATGGCGGAGCGAGCGACAGATCGGCGGCTCGGGCGGGAAACTCGGCGAAGACTGGCCTTCAGCATCGTAATCGAGTCGCTTCACGCTTTCCGAGAAAGACGCGATCCCGCCGTGCCCAACTCGCGAGTTCAACAAATGTTGCGCACGCTCGACGACGAAGTTCGTGCATCGGCGGCGAACGCAATCCAGCAATTCGTCCGCGAGCTTTCTGCGAAGGCACCTGAGGAAGGCCAGGCTGACGGTGAAGAACCTGAAATACCTACAGCCGCGGCGGCACTATTCCGGTCGGCGGCTGCACCCTTCCTTCGTGACGTGTGGCCACAAGAACGCTCTCTGGCAACGCCTGGCGTCAGCGGCGCTCTTGCCGATCTTCCTGCGACCTCAAGAGAAGCTTTCGCCGAGGCCGTCGATACAATCGCGCGCTTCCTGGTGCCTTTTGAATGTTGGTCTATGGTGGACTACGGTCTTTACGGCGAGAACAATGGAGAGAAAAAGCTCGCGCTCATAGACGATGAACCCAAAGGGAAGGCTTTGCTGCGTTTGCTTGATCTCACCGTCGGAACCTCTGAGGGAGCCGTGGTCCCACGTGATCTAACTGACGCACTGGATCAGATTAGAGAGGTCGCGCCTGTTCTTGTGGATGCACCTGCCTTCCGCCGCCTTTCGACCTCCGCTCGTCGGTAGATTTGCCCCGCATTGGGATCGCATTCGCTGTTTTACTTCCAGAAGCTGCCAATCCGCGATCGGCTCCAAATCAGACGGTGCATCTAAACCAAGCCGATGTCAGCTAGTGGCGAACTACCCCACCTCACCAAAATCCGCCGCCAACACCGCATCCTTCAGCGCCCGCGAATACGCATGCTGCGGATCATCCAACACCGCCCGCGCCCGTCCGCGCTCAACAATCTCCCCCTTGCGCATGATGATAATATTGTCGCTGACATAATAAGCCGTCGCCAGATCATGGGTGATATAGATGATCGAGAGACCCAGCTCGTTTTTCAACCGGCCGAAGAGGTTGACGATCGCCATGCGCAGCGACGCGTCGACCATGGAGACCGGTTCGTCGGCGACCAGCAGGCGGGGCTCAGGGATGAGCGCGCGGGCGATGGCGACGCGTTGCAGCTGGCCGCCGGAGAGTTCGTGGGGGAAGCGGCCCTTCACCTCTTCCAGCGTCAGGCCGACGTGGTGGAGGGCGGTGTCGGCCATCTTCTCCACCTCCCGCCGGTCCGGCCGCTTGCCGGAGGCGGAAAAATTGCGGGCGGTCTCGAAGAGGTAGCGGTCCACCCGCTTCAGCGGGTTGAAGGCTTCGAAGGGGTTCTGCAGTACCGGCTGCACCTCCTTCATGAAGGCCTTGCGCTCGGCCCGGCTGTGGATCGCCACGGTCTTGCCGGCAAATTGCAGCTCGCCTTCCGTCGGCTCGGTCTGGCCGAGGATCATCGCCGCCACCGTCGATTTGCCCGAGCCGGATTCGCCGACGATCGAGAGGATCTCCGGCTCGTCGCCGATTTCGAAGCTGACATCCTTGACGGCGGTGATCAGCCGCCGGCCGAGCATGCCGCCCTGGCGGTAGATTTTCGTCACATGCGAGAGGCTAAGCAGAGTCAAACCTGATCCCCCGTAACCGCAAAACAGGCCACCCGCCGCTCGGGCGCGACGGTGACCAAGGGCGGAACCTTCTGCGAGCAGATCTCCATGCGCTTCGGGCAGCGCGGGTGAAAGCGGCAGCCTTCCGGCGGCATGGCGAGGTTCGGCGGCCGCCCCTCCAGCGAGGGCCGGGTGGTGGGGTCGCCGATCTTCGGCAGGCTGCCGACGAGGTGCTGCGTATAGGGGTGGAGCGGCGCGCTGAAGAGCTTCGCCGTCGGCGCCTCCTCGACCAGCCGCCCGGCATAGACGATGCCGATGCGGTCGGAGACCGTCGCGTGCACGCCCATATCATGGGTGACGAACAGGAAGGACGAGCCCATCTCGCGCTGGATGTCGCGGATCATCGACAAGACGTCGCGCTGCACGATGACGTCGAGCGCCGTCGTCGGCTCGTCGGCGATGATGAACTCCGGCGTCAGGATGGTGGCGAGCGCAATGGTCATGCGCTGGCGCATGCCGCCGGAGAGTTCGTGCGGATAGGCATCGAGCAGCTGCGGATCGAGCTTCAGCCGCTGCAGGTGGTTGGCGACCTTCTCGAAAAACACGGGCTTGCTCACCTTCACGTGGCGGAAGGCGAAATCGGTGAAGGAATGGCGGATCCGGCGCACCGGATTGAGCACATTCATCGAGCCCTGCATGATGTAGGAGAGATGCTTCCAGCGCAGCGCCACGCGCTCCTCCGGCGTCATCGCATAGAGATCCTGGGTGCCGCCGCCGAAATGGAATTTGACGCTGCCGGAAACGACACGGAGCGGCGGCCGGATGGCGCCGGCAATGGTCTTGATCAACGTCGTCTTGCCGCTGCTCGATTCGCCGGCCACGCCATAGACCTCGCCGCGGCGGATCGTCAGGCTGATATCGTCGACAGCGCGCACCTCGCGATCGACGCCATAGAGGAAGGCGCGGTAATAGGCTTTCAGGTTCTCGATTTCGACCAGATTCTCCATGCTAACTTCCCATCCGGTTCAGCCGGCTGCGCGGATCATTGTATTCGTTCATCGACATGGAGAGCAGGAACAGCGCCAGGAAGAGAATGACGATGACGGCGACGGGGGCGGCGACCCACCACCAGATGCCCGAAATCAGCGCCGAATGCGCATTGGCCCAGTAGATCATCATGCCCATGGTCGGCGTCTCGATATCGGTGAACCCAAGCACCGAAAGCGTGATCTCCATGCCGATCGACCAGATCATGTTGTTCATCGTCGTGGCAAAGACGATCGGCAGCACATAGGGCAGGTGCTCCTCGACCAGGATCTTGCGCATCGTCATGCCGGAATAGACGCTCTGGGTGGTGAAGGGCCGGCTCTTCAGGCCGAGCGCCACGGAGCGGATCAGCCGCGCATCATAGGACCAGCCGAGCGAGGCCATGATGACGATCAGCGCCACCCAGGTCATGTTGTCCTTCAGCACGAAATAGAAAAGGATCAGCAGCGGAAATTGCGGGATCACCATGACGCTGTCGTTGATCGCCATCAGCACCCGGTCGACCGCGCCGCCGGCATAACCGGCGACGAGGCCGACAACGAGCGAGATGATGCGCGAGAGAAAGGCGACGCCGATGCCGAAATAGAGGGTGTTTCGAAGGCCGATCGTCAGCTGCCAGAAAACGTCCTGGCCGCGCGATGTGGTGCCGAGCCAATATTCGCCGTCCGGCGGCATGTCGGGCGGCAGGAGATAGATGTCGGTCGCGCCATAGGGCGAGAAATAGGACAGGATCACCAGGCCGACGATGACGGCAAAGAGCAGCAGGCCGCAGAGGAATTCCATATTCTGGCGGGCGAGGTCGCGGATGATGGTAAACATGGCCTATTCCACCTTGATGCGCGGATCGATCAGCGGGCTCAGCACGTCGATGATGAAGACGGCGGCGGCAACGCCGACGATCGAGAGTGCGCTGAGGCCGAGCACCAGGCTGTAGTCGCCGGCATGCACCGCTTCGATCAGCAGATTGCCGATGCCGGGATAGCCGAAGACGATTTCGGTGATGACGGTGCCGTTGAAGATCGCGCCGAGCGACATGGCAAGCCCGGTGAATTGCGGCACCATGGCGTTGCGGGCGATGTAGGAGCGCAGGATCTTGCCCTTCGGCACGCCGCCGAGCTCGGCAAAGACGACATAGTCGTCGGTGATGATGTTGGAAACCAATGCCCGCATGCCGATCAGCCAGCTGCCGGCTCCGACCAGGATCAGCGACAAGGCCGGCAGGATGGAGTGTTTGAGGATATCGACGACGAGCGCAAAGGAGAGGTCCAGATTGGCGTTCATCTCATAGCCGCCATTGATCGGCAGCACCGGCCAGATGAAGCCGAAGACGATGAGCAGCACGAAGGCGAGGATATAATAGGGGATGGGCAGCATCGCGATGAAGACGAGGCTGACGGCCTTCAGCACCATGTCCTTGCGATAATAGCCGGCAAGCGCGCCGATCGCATTGCCGAGCACGAAGGTGATCAGCGTCGAAACCGTCATCAGCCCGATCGTCCAAGGCAGCGAGCGCAGGATGATGGTGGAGACGGGGGTCGGAAAGGCCGAGAGCGAGGGGCCGAGATCGCCGGTCGCCAGCCGCAGCCAGAAATGCAGATATTGCTGCCAGATCGAGCCCTGCATGCCGTAAAGCTCGCGCAGCGACTGGCGCATCAGCTCGATCGCGTTGGGATCGGACTGACCCATCTGGGTAATGGCGCCTATGCTTTCTTCGACCGGATCGATCGGGGTCAGGTGGGTGACGAAGAAGGTGATCGTCACGCCGAGAAAGACGACGAGCAGGAACTGACCAAACCGCTTCAGCACAAAGATCAGATAGGGCGTCATAAGGCGGAAGTTCCTTTCTGCTTCCCTTCTTGAAAGGATCGACGAGCATGGCAGCTGGGGCTCATGCCCGCCGATGAGGGGGCCGGCGCGATGGCTTACGCGCCGGCGTTGGGAGGGTTATTGCGGTTGAGCCGGCTTCAGCTTGACCATCATCAGCCGCGAATTCGCCCAGTTCGGCACCGGATCCGTATAGGGGTCCTTGATGGTGGGATAACCGGTCCAATAGGTCGTATCCATCGAGGTGAAGACGTTATAGGACATCAGCGGGATCGTCGGCATTTCGCGGGCGACCAGCTTCAGATAATCCTTGCCGAGCTCCATGCCCTTCGGATCGTCGGCGCTGATGCCGCGGATGCTCTCGATGATCTTGTCGAGCTCCGGATTGGACCAGCGCTGCCAGTTGCGCGGCGGCTGAACCTCGCCCTTCTTGGCGACGAACTGCGAGTGCCAGCTGTCGAGGAAGAAGGAGAGGTCGGGATCGCCGCCCCAGGTTTCGACGCTCCAGGCGATCGCCACCTGGAAATCGCCGGGCTGCAGCGCCGTCTGCCACAGTTTCGCGGCCGGCACAGCTTTGGCGTCGATGCCGAAGGCCGCCCATTGCTGCGCGATCAGCGTGCCGGCGCGGGTGAAGACCGAGCGCGTGTCGCCTTCGACCGTCATGCGGATCTTGAAGGGCTGTCCATCAGGGGTCAGCCACTTGCCGCCTGACTTTTTGAAGCCGGCCTTCTCCAGCAGTTCACCGGCCGCTTTCGGGTTCGGTTTCCACCAGCCGTAGCCGAAGGCACCGCTGATCGCTTCCGGATCGGTCGGGATCTGGTCCTTGAACTTCGGCTGCTTGCGCAGGATATCGGCGATCTGCTGCCCGACCGTCGGGTCATAAGGCTTGATCTTGCTCTTGCCGGTATCGATCTCGAAATCCTTCAGCCAGTCCTGCATCGGCGCCTGATAGTCTTTCATCGTCGCCGCCGTCGGCGGCACGCCGAGTGCCGAAAGCGTCGCCGCGCCGCGATAGCTCGCCATGTCGACGGCCTTGATGTCGATCAGGAGGGCCAGCGCCCAGCGCACGTCGGCTTTGTCGAAGGGCGCTTCCTGGGTGTTGAAAATCACCGCCGGCAGCGTCGGATCCGGATGGGCGAAGGGAAAGCCCGGGAACCAGGTATCAACAGTTTTCGACTTCTCCTTGAGGGTGAACATGCCCTCCGGCGTGTTGTCGTGGATGATATCGAGATTGTGCTCGAGCTGGGCGATCGTGCGTTTATCCGGCGGGCCGGGATCGGTATAGGTCACATATTTCGGAGCCGGCTCGCCGAAGCGGGCAAGCGAGGTGCGCTGCCAGTCGTCGCGCTTCTCCCAGGTATACCATTTGCCCTGCGGATCGTAGGCCTTCAGCTTGTAGGCGCCGAGCGAGACGGGATTGGCGAAATCGTAGCGCAGCGGATCTTCGACCTTCTCGAAGACGTGCTTCGGCATGATCCAGGCGCCGTTCCAGCGCACGGTGAAGATCGCATGGAAGCGCGAATTCGGCTTCTTCAGCTTGAACACCACGGTCTGCGGATCGGTCGCCTCGACACTTGCCACCTGCACCGAGAAGGCCGCACTCCAGATCATGCCGGGGTGGTCCATCTGGGTCTTGACGGTATAGACGACGTCATCGGCAGTGAATTCGACGCCGTCGCTCCAATAGAGCCCCTTGCGCAGTTTCACCGTCATTTCGGTGAAGTCGGCATTATATTGCGGCTTGTCGGCGGCGAGCGAATTGTCCCAGGCCGCACCGCCAAGCCCCTGTTCGGGGTCGATATACCAGAGCGTATCCATGGTCAGCTGCTGCAGGCCGGTGGAAACCCCGCCGCCGCCATTGACCCAGATGTTGAACCAGCCGGGATTCTTGATCGTCCCTTCCGGATTTTCAACGATGAGCGTCTCCTTGCGCGGCAAGGAGGTATAGTCTTGGGCTCCGGCCACCGCGGTCAGGCCGAGCGTGGCCAGCACGAAGCCGAATGCAAACCTCTTCCACTTTTGCATGAACTCCTCCCTTGTAAGCGACGATGCGGCGGCCTTCGAGGCACGCAGGGCCATGTCGCGGTTGTCGGTTCCCAGAAGCGGGCTTGTGAGCCTGACGCTTCGGCGAACCATCCTCCGGCCGCCTGCCTCCTCGCAGGGGGCCGATTTCTCAGCCGGGCCGATCGGCACCGGCGGCGGCTGTCACACCGACAGCCGGATGACGTTGTAGGACAGCGGTTTCAGCGCCGCCCGCACCCGTCCATCCTCGATCCTTGCCGTCTCGACCTTGGCGGGCACGACCGTCTCCGGCCGCCGCGCCGTGTTGACGGCTTCGAGATCGCCATGGGTCATCTCCACCTGCTCGATCAGCCGGGCGCCGCCGAAACCTTCCAGCCGCACGTCGAGATCGAGCGCGCTATCCGGATGGCGGTTGACGGCAAAGAATGTCAGCGTCCTGCCATCCTCGGAATGCACCGCCGAGACGTCGAGATAGGGAACCTCGTTCTCCTCGTCGCTGTCATAGGTCGGGCCGTCGACGACGAGCTGCAGGGCCGATCCGCGGCCATATCGGGACGCGTAATAGAAGGGATAATAGATCGTCTGGCGCCAGGCCGCACCACCATCCTCGGTCATGATCGGGGCGATGACGTTGACGAGTTGGGCGATGCAGGCGATGCGCACCCGGTCGGAGCGGCGGATGAAGGTGTTGAGGATGCCGCCGACCTGCAGCACGTCCTCGAAATTATAGACGTCCTCGAGCAGATGCGGCGCATCCGGCCATTCGTCGCGCGCCAGGATCTCCTTGTCCTGCTGGTTGGAATGATACCAGACGTTCCATTCGTCGAAGGAAATGCCGATCGTCTTCTTCGAGCGCTTCTTCGCCTTGATGTAATCGATGACGCCGCCGATCGTGGTGATGTAGCGGTCGAGCTTGGTCGCCCGGGCAAGGTAGTTCAGCGTGTTCTTCTCGCGGTTGGCGAAATACATATGCAGCGAGATGTAGTCGGCGCTGTCATAGCACTGGTCGAGAACCTCGGCCTCCCATTGCGGATAGGTCTTCATGTCGGAATTCGACGAGCCGCAGACGACGAGCTCGAGCGACTTGTCGAAGCCGCGCATGGCTTTGGCCGTCTCATCGGCCAGCCGGCCATATTCATAAGCCGATTTGTGACCGACCTGCCAAGGGCCGTCCATCTCGTTGCCAAGGCACCAGAGTTTGACATCATGCGGATTGGACCAGCCGTGCTTGCGGCGCAGGTCCGACCAGTAGGTGCCGCCGGGATGGTTGCAATATTCGAGGAAGTTGCGGGCAGCGTCGAGGCCGCGTGATCCCAAATTGACGGCCAGCATCGGCTTGGTATTGGCCTTCTTGCACCAGTCGACGAATTCGTTGACGCCGACCTGGTTGGCCTCGCGGGTGCGCCAGGCAAGGTCGAGGCGCACCGGGCGTTCCGAGCGCGGACCGACACCGTCTTCCCAATTATAGGCCGAGACGAAATTGCCGCCGGGATAACGGCAGTAGGGCGTGTCGAGCTCGCGCACCAGATCGAGCACGTCGCGGCGGAAGCCGTCTTCATCGGCCGTCGGATGTCCGGGCTCGTAGATGCCGCCGTAGATCGCTCTGCCGAGATGCTCGAGAAACGAGCTGTAGAGCCTGGCGTCAATGGTCGCGATGCGGAAATCGCGGTGGGCAACGACATTCGTCTTCAACGGATCCTCCCCGTTTATGTATCAGGATTTTTGTTTTCGTGCCTCTAACTTGATATCAGGAATGTCGTGATGTCAACCGAAAGGCGGATTTAATCATACTAATGCCAATCCGAAGGAAAAGTATTTAGAACCAATAACTTGATTAAGTTTAGCGACCGCTGAAACACGAAATAAATGCGATTTTTAAATCAGGATATCCGATATTAAGTTTTCAGACATGCAGCCGCATGGTGATGTCGCGGCCGTGATTGCCGAAGCCGCGGCCGAAAATATTGACGCCGCCGGTATGGCCGGCATTTTCGGCGATGCCGACGCGCAGGCGGATCGACGAATGCTGGCCGAGCGCCAGATCGCTGAGCGTGATATTCGATGCGGCGATACCGTCGATGAAGGTGCCGCGCGTCGAGATCCGCCAGGTCTTCATCGTCCCGTATTGCGAACCTTCGAGCTTCCACCAGGCCGGCGTGAAGGCGCCGCGCTTGTCGCCGTAATCGCCGGGCGAGGTCCAGGTGCCGATCGCCATGCCGTTGACCCAGAGCGTGATGTCGGAGGGCCAGTCCGGATTGGTGCCGGGCACTTCGGATGACAGCTCCAGCGAAAATTCGATAGCGCGAATATCCTTGTTCAACACCTTGGCATTGTTGGGGAATTTATACTCGACATAACCGCGGCCAAACCACACCAGCCCGGCCTGCATGCGCTGCGGATCGAGGAAATAATCCGGCACATCGAGCGGTCCGATGACGCTCTCGGTCGAGCAGAGGCCGCAGGGCGCATGCACGTCACAGCTCGTATAGAGCCCGACCGGCATCTCGACCTCGATGATATTGTTGGCCCGCTGCGCCGCGCTTTCCTCGAAGCTGATCAGGATTTCGCTATAGACCGCCGAGCAGATCTTCTGGTTGCCCTTGCGCGCCTTGGCCAGCCGGGAATCGACGAGTCCGGCATCTTCCAGGATCTGGATGCCGGTGGCGACGGTGGACTGCGGCAGGGAAAGCGCCTGGGCGATATCGTTGATATTGAGCGGCCCCTTGGCGCAGAGCAGCTTCAATATCTCGATCCGCGCCGGCGCCGACAGCGCCCGAATGGCCTCACTATTCTCGCCGGCGGCAATAGTCAAAAACGAGCGTTCCATCATTTCCCCATAGTTTCCGATAGAATGATGTATATCGGAAATTATGATGCAGCAAGTGGGCGGCGCGGAAAGAGACCCCTCTGCGAGAGGACAATGCCTCACCGACCTCGTTGCGAGAACGTAGCTCAGTTGAGCAGGCAGCGACCAGGCATGTCAGCGACGGTATGCGCGATCCTGGATAGGGTCGGCAAAAGTGCGGAATTAGGAATATTTCATCCACGGCAAACGACGCTTGGCTTGTTACAGTCTAGCGTGGCGAGCACCGAATTCTTGCAATAATTGCTTTGTGTGGTTGTTGACGACGATTAATTTTCATCTTCTTGGCGAAGTTCCTACTTGCAATTAGAAATATTTGCGACCTTAAAACGCGTAAATTTTCAGCACGTCTTCATCTGGGGATTCATGCGTCAGTTTCGTTCGGGTGTTGCAGCTTTCGCTGCAGCGGTTCTTTGTGCGTTGTTTGTTGCGCCGGGCATAAACTCTGCAGTGGTCGGAACCGCGGCTGCGGCCGAGACCGGCAAAGCCAACGGCAGCGGCCTTGGCAATGGAAGCACGGGCGGCCTCGGCGGGACAGCCACCCAGCCTCCGGCGACGTCCGATCTTGGTTCCGATTCCGCTGTAGCTCATTCGCAACCAGACAAGGCCATCGACCGAACCACGCTCGGCAAGGATGGTCAGGCGCCGGCCGCAGGCGCCGCCGAGGGTGAGACGCTGACGGTTGACGGACAGGACAAAGGCGCTGCTTCGTCGGCTGAGTCGAATGCGACGCAAGCTGCGGGCGCCACCACGCTTGCTGCGACGGCCACGACAGTCCAGCCGGATTCGGCTGCCGTCAATGCGCCTGAGAAAGCATCGGTGCCGCAGATCTCCAGCAATGGGTCGCTAACGCACCTCATCGAGCTAGGCACGCCGGAATATCGCGACATCGCGCCGAAGTTCGCGCTTCATTATGATTCCGCCCGCAGGTCTCGGCTCGGCGGCCTGTACCAAGGCTGGCTGGGATATGGCTGGGGTCTCGACGGCCTTAACGTCATCGAACGGGAAAGTGGTGGCGGCGGCGTGCCGGCATTGAGTAACCCCGTTGACGTCTATGTGCTGAACGGCGAAACTCTGGTTGCCTGTTCGGCTGCATCCAGCTGTCAGCCCGGGTCGACGCACACGACCGAACATGAGTCGGCGCAGCGGATCATTTTAGACTCGACCACAAATCGGTGGACGGTCACCGACTCCAAAGGGGTCGTGACCACGTTCCAATCTGTGGCGGAAATTGCCGGCACGCCTGCCGCTTATCCAAATCGGATCTTACGCTATCTGCCGACCTCGGTGGTGGATCCGAACGGCAATCGGGTGGCTTACTTCTATACCTGCCCCGACGTTCCAATGTGTTATCCCACACGGATCGAATACGGACGCTCCTTTATTACGTTCGGCTATGAGCCGCGGCCCGACTACCAGCCGGTAGCCAACGGTTCCGGTATTACATGGAACCGCTACCGGCTCAAATCCGTCGCTTACAGTGTGGCTGCCGAGGCCGGCCTCAGTGGCGGCTACGCCCTGTCCTACAATCAGGCGCCATTCTCGAATGCATCGTAAGCGACAAGCAGACCCCATCTGGCGAAGCAGCTTAGCGGTCGGCTATCGGTAGCGGACACGATGAACTGCTGT